>DATFUW010000455.1:0-5488 GCA_035260605.1 Thermoanaerobaculia bacterium
GAGCAGCATCGCATCGAAGGCTTCCTCCCGGCCGACGAGTTCCTGGCGCAACTGCAGCTTGGGCTCGGCCACGCCGAGTTCAAGAACGGCAAGTACCAGGAAGCAGAGCGGCAGTTCCGCGACGTCTGCGAGAAGCTGCCGGGGACCGACGCCGCGGCCGAGGCGATGTACTGGGCTGGCGTGTCGCGCTACAAGGCGACCAACGACGGTGCGGCGCTCAAGGCCACCGCCGACGCGTTCAGCAAGCAGTACCAGAACAGCGTCTGGGCGAAGAAGGCCTCCGTCTGGGCTTGAGCCGTCCACCATTACACTCATCGGGTGAAGCGCTGGACCGCGGCGGACGCTGCGTGGCTCGTGGTGCTCGCCGCATCGCTGTGGATCATCGTGCCGTGGCAGGGAGCGCTCGACCGCATCGGCAATGCGGCGGGCGTGGCGCCCGTTCCCGCGGCCCGCGGCTACACCAGGCCGGCGCTGGAGATTCTCGATGCCGGCGCGTGGTGGCGCGTCGAGCCGGACTATTCGCTCTTTCTGGTGCGCAATGTCGAGTTCGCCGGCCGGCGCGACTGGCACCTGGTCAGCGCCTACGGTCCCTGGGCCTTCCTCTTTCGCGGCTACGCGCCCGGAAATTACGTTCCTCTGGTCGTCGTCTGGGCGGCGATCGCCCTCGTCGCCGTCCTGCTGCTGCGCGAGTTCGCCACGATTCCCATCGCCATCGGATTTCTGGTGGTCATCGCCGCCGATCCGCGCCCGGGCCTGCTGATGGTCTTCCCCCTGCTCGTCCTGAGAGCGCCCAAAGCCTCCACCGCGGTGCCCGGGATCATCCTCATGGCTCTGATGGCCCTGGTGAAGTCGTCGGCGCTGGCCATCGGCTGCATCGCCGTGCTGGCCATCGCGCGGCGGATCCCGTGGGCACCGCTGCTGTATGCAGTCTCATTCGTGATCTTCTGGTTTCTCGCCGGGCAGGATGCCGGCTGGCTGCTGCCGTTTCTTCGCGGCACGTGGCACGTCTCCAGCGCCTACGGAGAGGCGGAGACCTCCGGCGCGATGACCATCCCCACCGCGCTGCTGCTCGCCGCGGGATTGGCGGCCGTGGCCATCGCCGCGCGCCGCATCCACTGGATCGACACCGCTGCGCTGGTGCTGATGGTGCTGGCGTTCATGAAGACGTCGCTGGTGCGCAACGACATGTTCCACGCTTCGCTCGCGCCGATGGCCATGCTGAGCCTGCTTCTCGTTTTCGCGTCGCTCTGGCCGCAGCACATCTCTATCCCGATCGTCGTCGCTTCGGTGCTGATCATCGCCCCCGATCTCCCGCCGCCGGTCGAATTCGCGCGGCAGGCGCGTGCGGCGGCCGATCCCGCCGCGGCGCGGCGCCGGAGTGACGCGCTGTTCGTGCGCGACATGCTCGCCATCCGCGATCGCACGCCGCTCCCGCCGATCGGCGGGACGATCGACGTCTACGGCGACCGGCAGTCGACGGCCATCGCCCACTCGCTCCGCTACGATCCGCGCCCCGTCTGGCAGAGCTACATCGCGTACGACCCGTTTCTCGCGCGGATCAACGCCGATCATCTGCGGGGCGGCGATGCCCCCGACGCGGTGCTGTTCGCCATGTCGGTCACCGACGAGCGATTCCCTCCGCTCGATGACGGGTTCTCCTGGCCGGAGCTGCTGAGCCGGTATCAGCCCGCCGCCGAGATGCCGGAGATGGCGCTGCTGCGCCGCCGTCCGCGGCCGCTGCCGGTCCATTTCGCGCCGCGCGCAATCCTCCACGCCCGTCTCGGCGAACCGATCGCCATTCCCGCGGCGAACGAGCTGCTGTGGGCGAACATCGACATCGAGCCGACGCTCGCCGGACGGGCGCTGGCGGCGATCTACAAAGTTCCGGAGCTGCGCCTGACCGTGACCACGGCGGGCGGCGAACGCCTCGGCGGACGGATCATCCGCTCCACCGCGGCCGCCGGCTTCCTGCTCTCGCCGGTCGTCGTCGGGCCGCACGACTTCGCGGCGATCGCCGAAGGACGCGCGGCGACGCTCGCATCGCGCCGCGTCACCTCGTTCATCATGACCGGCCCGGCGTTCGATCGACGCGATTACACGATCACGCTGCGCGCGCTGCAATGAGAATCGGAGTCATCGCCGACACGCACGGCCTGATCCGCCCCGAGGCGCTCGATGCCCTGCAGGGCGTCGAGGCGATCGTGCACGCCGGCGACATCGGCGGCAATGCTGTGCTCGAAGCACTCCGCGAGATCGCGCCGGTGACGTTCGTGCGCGGAAATGTCGATGACGGAGAGGGTCACCAGATCGTCACCGCCGATTTCGACGGCCTGCGGATTCTGCTGGCCCACATCCTCCCCCGCCCCCACGCCCTCCGCCCCGCCCTCCGCCGGGCGATCCATGCGAAGCGGCCCCACATCGTCGTCTTCGGTCACAGCCATCTGCCGCACGATGAAGTGATCGATGGAATCCGCTTCTTCAACCCCGCCAGCGCCGGCCCGCGGCGCTTCGACTATCCGGTCGCCGTCGGCATCCTCGAAGCGGGGCGAGCTCGTCACATTCCGCTCGACGAGCGCTCGTGTCAGGCGTTGGTGAAGCGAATGAACCAGCTCTCTGGGCGATAATCACGCGCCATGTCGTATCTGCAGGCACGTGGCCTGTCGAAAACCTACCGTGACGCCGAAGTCCCCGTCCAGGTATTCGAAAATTTGAATCTCGAGGTCGAACGCGGCGAGATGCTGGCTGTCGTCGGCCCCTCCGGCATCGGGAAGTCGACCCTGCTGCATCTGCTGGGAGGGCTCGATCGCCCCGATACGGGCACGATTCGTGTTGAGAATTCAGTCGTGACCGCGATGTCCAACGACGAACTGGCACGCTTCCGCAACCGCAACGTCGGCTTCGTCTTCCAGTTCCACCATCTCCTCCCCGAATTCACGGCCCTGGAGAACGTGGCCATGCCGGGCTGGATCGGAAGATTCGGACGGAACGAGGCGTTGCAGAAGGCGGCCGGGCTGCTGTCCGAGCTCGGATTGGAAGCAAGGTCCAGACACTATCCGAATCAGCTTTCCGGCGGTGAGCAGCAGCGGGTGGCCATTGCCCGCGCCCTGCTCACGGATCCGAAAGTTTTTCTCGCCGATGAGCCGACCGGGAATCTCGACCTGGAGACGAGTGGGCTGGTGTTCGAACTGATGCGTCAATGCCATGCGAAGCGGGGCCTCACCTCGGTTATAGTGACTCATAATCCTGAACTGGCGTCCCGCTGCGACCGCGTGTTTACGATGAAGCAGCGATAAAATAGGTCATGTTCGAGAAATACAACGAGAAAGCCCGCCGCGCACTCTTCTTCGCCCGCTACGAAGCGTCCAAGCTCGGATCCCGCGTCATCGAGTCCGAGCACATCCTCCTCGGGGTCCTGCGCGAGGGTGAAGAGATCATCAAGGAGATCTTCTCCCGCTTCAACGTGAAGCCCGAGCAGATCCGCCGCGAGGTCGAGGGCGACCGCCTCTTCGTCGACCGCATCTCTTCGTCGGCCGAGCTTCCGTTGTCCGAGGAATCCAAGAAGATCCTGGCCTACGCCGCGCACGAGGCGGAGTCGATGCTCCACCAGTACGTCGGCACCGAACACCTGCTGATCGGCATCCTGCGCGTCGAGTCGTCGACCGCGGCGCGCATCCTCACCGCCAAGGGCCTCAACGTCTACGGCGTGCGCGAGGAGACCATCTCCATCCTGAAGGAGCGCGAGGCCGACAAGCAGAAAAAGGAGCTCCCCTTCCTCGCCGAGTACGCGCGCGATCTGACGCAGATGGCGCATCAGTCGATTTTCGATCCGCTCATCGGGCGCGAGAAGGAAGTGGAGCGCATCATCCAGATCCTCTCCCGGCGCACGAAGAACAATCCCATCCTCCTTGGCGAGCCGGGCGTCGGCAAGACGGCCATCGTCGAAGGCCTCGCGCAGCGCATCGTCGACGGCAACGTGCCGCTGTTCATCGCCAACAAGCGCATCCTCTCGCTCGACCTCTCGCTCATCGTCGCCGGCACGAAGTACCGCGGGCAATTCGAGGAGCGGCTCAAAGGGATCATCAAAGAGCTGAAAGAGAACAACGACATCATCATCTTCATCGACGAGATCCACTCGCTGATCGGAGCCGGGTCGGCCGAGGGCTCGCTCGACGCGGCAAACATCCTCAAGCCGGCGCTGTCGCGCGGCGAGATCTCCTGCATCGGCGCCACGACCATCCGCGAGTATCGCCGTTACATCGAGAAAGACCGCTCGCTGCTGCGCCGCTTCCAGGCCATCACCGTCAACCCTCCCAACGAGGACGAGACGCTGCAGATCCTGGAGGGCGTCAAGGAGCGCTACGAGGCGTTCCACAAGGTCAAGTATTCCGACCACGCCATCCGCTCGGCGGTCTATCAGTCCAACCGCTACATCACCGACCGCTTCTTCCCTGACAAGGCCATCGACATCCTCGACGAGGCCGGCGCGAAGGTGAAGCTGCGCCGCGTGGCCGACACGCAGAACCTGCGGCGGCTCGAGTCGGAGATCCGCTCCATCGTCAAGGAGATGAAGAAGGCCATCTCGGACAAGGACTTCGAGAAGGCCGTCTTCCTGCGCGAGCGCGAGATCGAGCTCAAGGAAGAGATCGAGCGCTTCAAGCAGGAGCGCGAGAACATCGGCGAAGAGCTGATGGAAGTGACCAAGAAGGACGTCGAGGAGATCATCAGCTCCTGGACCGACATCCCGGTCACCTCGATCGAGGCCGACGAAGCGGCCAAGCTCATCAACATGGAAGAGACGCTGATGCGCCGCATCGTGGGGCAGGACAAGGCCATCCGCGCCATCTCCCGCGCCATCCGCCGCTCACGCCTCGGCGTGGCCTCGCCCAACCGGCCGATGGGATCGTTCATCTTCCTCGGCTCGTCCGGCGTCGGAAAGACCGAGGTGGCGCGCCGGCTGGCCGAGTTCCTCTTCGGATCGATGAAGCACCTCATCCGCTTCGACATGTCGGAGTACATGGAGAAGCACGCCGTGTCCAAGCTCATCGGCTCGCCTCCGGGATATGTCGGGCACGAGGAGGGCGGCCAGCTCACCGAGCGCGTGCGCCGCAATCCGTATTCGGTGGTGCTGCTCGACGAGATCGAGAAGGCGCATCCCGACATCGCCAACATCCTGCTGCAGATCCTGGAGGACGGGATCCTGACCGACTCGCTGGGCAATCAGGTCGACTTCCGCAACACGCTGATCATCATGACCTCGAACCTCGGCACGCGGTTCCTGGCCACCAAGGGCCACATGGGCTTCCACGAGAAGACGGCGGAGGGCGATCAGAAGAGCGCCGAGCAGATGATCCATCAAGAGCTGAAGAAAGAGTTCTCGCCGGAGTTCATCAACCGGATCGACGACATCATCATCTTCAATCCGCTGACGCAGACCGAGCTGCGCCAGATCTGCCGCCTGCTGATCGACGACGTCAACCAGGCGCTGCTG
>DATFUW010000456.1:0-8664 GCA_035260605.1 Thermoanaerobaculia bacterium
CAGTGCCCATACTGCATCGACGCCTACACCACCGAAAGCATGCAGAAGGGGGCGGACCTCGAACAGATGACCGAGGCCGTCCACGTGGCCTGCGCCATCCGCGGCGGCGCGTCGCTCGTCCACGGCATGCAGATGAAGGAGCACGCCGACAAGGTGGGAATGTGACCACCACGCTGGCGTCGCGCCGCGTGCCGCTCGCCAGCCCGCGCGAGCAGCTCGCTCGCCTCGCAGGCGGCACCGAGTTCGACGACGTGCTGGCGCGCGCCGGTCACCCTCCCCTCTCTCCCGCGAGCCTGGAGATCTTTCAGATCAACCTCGGCAAGTTCTGCAACATGACCTGCCGCCACTGTCACGTCGACGCCGGGCCCGACCGCACCGACGCGATGATGAGCCGCGCCACGGTCGAGGCCTGCCTCCGCGCGCTCGACCGGACGGACGCGGCGACCGTCGATATCACCGGCGGCGCGCCCGAGCTCCATCCGGAGTTCCGCTACCTGGTCGAGGAATCACGGCGGCGCGGCAAGCACGTGATCGACCGCTGCAACCTGTCGGTCCTTCTACTGCCGCGGAGCGCGGGGGTGGCGGAGTGGTTGGCGGAGCGCGGAGTGGAGATCGTCGCCTCGCTGCCGCATTACCGGAAGCGCAACACCGACGCGCAGCGGGGCGAGGGCGCGTTCGAGAAATCGATCGAGTCGCTGCGGCTGCTCAACCGTGCCGGGTACGGCAAGGGCGATCCGAAGCGGGTCCTGTCGCTGATGACGAACCCCGCCGGCGCATTTCTCGCGCAGCCGCAGCAGAGCGCGGAGCCGGAGTGGAAGGCGGCCCTGCAGCGCGAACACGGCGTCACGTTCGACCGCCTTCTGGCGCTCAACAACATGCCGATCTCCCGCTTCCTCGAATGGCTGATCGACTCGGACAACCTCGACGGATACATGCAGAAGCTCGTCGAGGCCTTCAACCCGGCGACGATCGCCGGGATCATGTGCCGCAACACGATCTCCGTCTCATGGGACGGACGGCTGTACGACTGCGACTTCAATCAGATGCTCGATCTCGATTCCGGGGTGACTGTCGAGCATTTCGATCCAGAGGCCTGGCGTGCGCGGCGCGTCATCACCCGAAGGCACTGTTTCGGCTGCACGGCAGGCTGCGGAAGCTCGTGCGGCGGGGCGGCGGCGTCGTGAACCTCGGCCGCCGCCGGTGATTACACCGCTTCGGTGGCAACCGGCGTCCCGACCCCCGAGGCCAGCGCAGCCCGGAACTGATCGAACCGCAGGATCATCACCGTGCGGTCGTCATCGGCGGGGCGGGTGCCGGAGTGGCGGGCCACGGCCCCCAGGATCTCGTCGCGGATCACGTTCGGCGAGCGCTCGACGGTCTCGGCCAGCAGGGTCTCGATCTGATCGAATCCCAGCGGCTCGCCCTGCTCGTTGAGCGCCTCGATGATCCCGTCGGACAGATAGACGATCGTGTCGCCTTCCTGCAGGTCGACGTCGATGGTGTGCGTGCGGATCTCTGCGCGCACGCCGAGCGGCAGCGACGGCAGCTCGATGCTGACGGGGCGCTGCCCTTCGCGCAGCAGATATGGATAGAGATGGCCGGCGTTGGTGTGACGGATGGTGCCGCGCGAGAGATCGAAGATCGTGAAGCCGAGGGTCATGAAGGCGCGGCGCTCGGTGGAGCGGTAGACGAGCTGGTTCAGCCGCTGGAAGAGCGAGACCTCGTCGGCCCCTTCCTCGACGAGCGTGGTGATCGCTGCCTTGACCATGGCCATGACCAGCCCGGTGGAGAGCCCGTGGCCGGAGACGTCTCCGATGGCCACCGCGAGGCGCGACTTGTCGATGTTGAACACATCGTAGTAGTCGCCGCCGATCGAGGCGGTCGGCTCGAAGTGCGCGGAGAACGACACGCCACGGAACTGCGGCCCTTCCTTCGGCAGCAGGTTGCGCTGGATCGAGGCGGCGATCTCGATCTCGCTCTGCAGGCGCTCCTTCTCCGCGACGTTGGCCAGCAGCGCGGCGATCGACTCCGTCATGCGGTCGAACGACTGCGCCATCTCCCCGAGCTGGTTGTGCGGCTTCATGCCGATCCGGTAGCTGAAGTCGCCGCGCTCCACGGCCTTCGTCCCCTTCTCGATGCGGTTCACCGCGCGGGTGATGGAGTAGATCAGCACCGCGGCGAAGAGCGCGGCCATCATGTAGAGGAACAGCAGCGTCAGGGCGATGCCCACGATGATGTTCACCAGAATGCTGATGTAGCGGTCCGACCGCGCCCCAAAGTAGAACTGGAACAGCGAAGAGGCCGGCTCGATGATCAGCGTGAAGAGCTGGTGCGTCTCGCTCGTCCTGCCGGTGGTCCACTCGTTCGGCGATGTCAGGTCTCCCCAGATGATCCGCCGGCCGATGGAGCGGAGCATCAGGCTCTCCATGTCGGAGTCGCCGTCGGTACCGAGATCGATGTCCTGGTCGCCGATCTTCGTTCCGATCTCTCCCGGTTTGCGTTTGCGCGTCGTCTCGCGGCCGATGCGCACGATCATCCCCGAGTCCTCCTGGATCTGGCGGATCCAGTCGGCGTCCATCGGCTGTACGAAGACCACGGTGCGCGGCGGCTCACCCTCGCGCGGAAACTGGCGCGAGGCCACCAGCAGCGGATTGCCGTCGCGCACGACCATCCCGCTGAACGTCGAGCGGCGCAGCCAGTCCGGAAGCTCCCGCCCGCTCGCCGCGGCCGTGTCGTAGATCTCCGTCGATGGCAGGGCATCGGTGGGGCGCTTGCCGGTCAGCCCGAATTCGAGGGCCGAAGATTCGAGCTGCCCCAGGCTCGCCTGGCGTTCGCCGCGCAGCGCGGCGTGGCTCATCACGCCGGCGATCATGTAGCCGACCGCCAGCAGCAGGATGGCGAACAGAAAAAATGGCATCACGCCGATGAGCACGTAGCTGAGGAAGAGGCGCCGTCCGACCCGCCAGAAGAGCGCCCGCAGCATCCAGCGGACCGCCACGGCGAACGCGTAAAGCGTCAGCGCGATCAGGATCAGCCACGCCAGGAACTGCACGAAGCTGAAGGCGCCGGTCGGCAGATTCTCCCGCCGCAGCAGCGGCTTCAGCCATGCCGTCCCGATGACTGCGGCCAGAGCGATGGCCCAGATCCCGAACAGCACTCCGCCGCGACGGGCCGCCAGCGGTTCCTCTTTTGGACGAAGCGGAAGCATGCGTGGTTTACTGGCAGGAGTGTAACGGTTCCGCGAAACCCATGTCTGTATACGGAGAATTCGACGCCCGGTTCCAACCGCGTCCGTCGCTGGGCCGCCTCGCCGTCCTCGGCCTCTGCCACTTCATCCTCGCGGTGTGGATCGCCAACGCGCTGGTCTCCACCGCGGACATGGCGGTTTGGAGGTCGGCCGGAGTGGAACGCTCATGGATCGCGTACGTTCCGCCGTGGACGACGCTGGAGGCCGAGGCGGAACGCCGGATCCCGCCGGTCGCACGCCGCCAGTACGAACCCCTGCGGCCCTGGATCACCGGCGGCTTCGTGCTGCTCGGCGCGCTGCTGCTCTTCCTCTGGCCGGGACGGCAGACGCTCGGCGCACGCCTCTTCTCCGTCCGGCTGGCGCAGTGCATCGCCTGGTTCGGCGTGGGATTTGCGCTGCGCCGCGGAGCGGATCTCTCGCCGCCCGTGCTCGCGGAGATGGCCATCGCCGCGTACGTGGTCATCGCAGGCGAGTGGCAGGTGAACGCGGTCCTGGCGCAGGCGATCGACATCCGCCGCGCGGTCTTGCGCGTCGCGCAATGGCTGCTGCGGACCGCTCCCGGGACAGCGGTGGTCGCGGCGCTGGCCTATTTCGCCGCCGAACGAATCGTGCTCTACCTGGCGATCCTCTTCGCGGCGTTCACGCTGATCGCGAACCTGATCCGCAAACCGCCGGCGCGCTACGAGCGCATCGATGCGCCGGAGATCCGCGGCGCGACGCTCACCGCGGCCGTCCTCGCGGCCCTCGTCCTCGGCGGATCGTTCTGGCTCTTCGGCTTCCTGCCGCTCCGCGCGCCGCGCGCGCCGCTGTTCACGCTGCACTCCGCGCGGATCGTGACGTGGGACCGCCTCTCGCTCGATCTCCCCGGAATGTTCCCGGCGTTCGAGATCCACTGGAGCAAGCCCGGCGAGCGGAAGAAGCTGCGCGGCGTCCCGTAGGGATGGGGGTCAGGTCTTGAATTTGGTATTTTCCACAGGGGGTAGCAAATACCAAATTCAAGACCTGACCCCATCCCCTAGGGAACCTCTGAACAAGTCCGATGGTCGTCGTTGCGGGCGCCGCCGCGTCGGATGCGAGCCGGGGCGACGCAGGCGATGCGGGGCCATCGTCGAGCAGCGACGGCGAAGCAGACGATGCGGCGCCGCCCGCAACCCGCAGGGTTGATGGCCATTGGACTTGTTCAGAGCTTCCCTAGTAGCGGACCACCTGGCAGCCCGCCAGGCTGACGACGGTATTCATGCGGCTCACTCCCGAGTCGCAGAACGCCCAGTCGTGACTGACGCCGATGACCATCAGCGAGTCGTCCGGACAGAGTTCACCGAGTGCCAGGCCGAGGGTCTGCACGTCGCTCGCATCGTTGGACTGCACGACGAGAGTCGACTCGAACGGCAGATCGACCAGCGTGCCGAGGCGCCCGATGGCATCGTGCAGCTCGCCGTAGTCGGCGCCGGGCGTGATGCTGTGGCGGATCAGCAGGAAGTCGCGCGCGGTGGTGAACTGAGAACAGGCGACGAGCAGCCGCGCGTCAGCGGAAACGTACGGGCGAAGCCATCGGACCAGTGCCGCCGCGTGCCGCTGCTCGGTGAGCCACACGTGCCAGCTCTGATCGAAACACGGCTCGGCGCCGAGCCGCCGCATGGCCCGTGTCAGATCGACCGTCAGATCCCCCTCGTAGCAGATCTGGAACAGCTTGATCTCGGCCATGCTTGCCCCCTCCCATCCAGGCGCCAGGCGCCAGTCGCTTCCTTAATGATACATGATAAATCGCTACGATTATCAGACAAAGGATACTGAGCGATCCAAAGACTGCGAACAGGGGGTTGTGGTACTCGAAGGCCACGGTGTGCTCGCCCGGCGGAACGACCACCCCCTGGAAGCCGAGGTTCGCCGTTCGCAGCGGCACGGCAAGTCCGTCGATCGATGCCTGCCAGTATTTGTGCGGGGTCACGCTGGCCACCAGGAACGACTGCCCCTCGGTGCGGACTCGGAAGCTCGCGCCGTGCGACGACTCGAGCCCGCGGACGATCCTTCCGGGCGCGGGCACGAACGGCGGGAAGTCGACGAATGCGGTGCGGTCGCTCCAGCGTCCGGCCGTCATATCGGCGACGAACTGCTCTCGGCCGCGGCACCGCTGGAGATGGTCGGCGAACCAGTAGCGCGGCAGCGTCGCACCGCGGAGAATGCGGATCGGCCTGCCCGGCACGATGAGGTATTCAGCGTTGCCCATCAGCATGAACGGCCGCAGCGGCGCGCCGTGCTGCAGAGACTCCCACATCGACTGCAGGAAGTCTGCGGTCGGGCGCAGCGTCGTCAGGTTGATGTCGATCTCATAGACCGTCTGCAGGCCGTAGAGAGCGGGGAGGAACGGCAGTAACGCCTTCTTTTCCGACCAGTACGTCCGATCGCCCCCCTCCAGCGGGATGGCGTGGCTCCCCCACACCGGCCATTCCGCCTCGTGGAAAATCCGCGACGGCCCCTGCGCGTCGGAGAGTGCCAGGACAACCGGCGGCCGGCTGAAGAAACGCCGCGGCATCGCCGGCGCCAGTTCGTTGACGTGCAGCAGCAGATCTCCGACGGTGAACAGCAGAAAGAAGAGCGCCACGCGGCCGTCGAGCCGGTCGAGCGTCGCCGCCGCGAGCACGATCAGGGCGAAGAGTCCGAAGAGGACGAATTTCTCCGGATAGCGGATGCTCCGATAGATTCCGATCCGGTAGAGCAGAGGGATCAGCGGCCCGTTCGAACCGATGGCCAGGAGATACGACAGCGCGATCAGCGGCCACGTCCACTTCGCCACGCGCAGCACGACGCCGGCGATCGCCAGCAGCGGAACGAGGAGCCCGCAGTAGATGCTGAAGATCAGCGGAAGGCGCGGCGGCCTGTAGCTCGATGCACCGCGGAACTCACGGCCGTCGTCGGTGATCCGGCCGAAGACGTGAGGATCGAAGAGCTCGGCGGGACGCACCGCCGGCATGCTCCATGCGGTGGCGTCTTCGTACGACAGCGAGTGCGCGCGGCCGGAGTCGTGCTTGAGGTCGAGCGCCGGCGCGAGCTGCACCGAAGCGATCCCCAGGGCCAGAACGATCGGAATGACCGGCTTCAGCCGCTCTCCTTCCCCGAGCGAGAGCCACGCCCCGGCGACCAGCATCGCCGTCTGCACGATCATCGACACTTCCGCCGCGAGCAGGAGCATGCCGAGGGCCACGGCGAAGCCGCCCCACTGCCGCCGGCGGAGAAACATCACGATCCACGGCCACCAGACGATCGAAGTCAGGAACGGCAGGAGATTGGTCAGCGACAGCACCACGCCGCCGAGCGCGAATGCTGCCGCACCGAACAGTGCCGAGGTCCGCTTCAGCTCCATGGAGCGCAGCAGCAGGAACATCCCGGCTGCGGCGAACGTGACGTGCAGGACGATCTCGAAGTTGAATCCCCATGGGTAGTGCGGCAGCAAGGCCAGCCACGTCCCCGGGTAGAACGTCTGAAAGCCGGGGTTCGCGGCGAGCGGCTGTCCCGCGGAGTAGAAGCGGTTCCACGATGGAAATTCGCCGCGGAGCACGATGCTGCGGAGGACGAAATGCGAGGGGAGATAGTCGCGGAGGACGTCGCGTACATAGAACCCCGCGCCGCCGAACAGAACGTCGGAGAAGAGGAGCGCGACGCCAATCGCCAGCAGTGCGGCGATCCTCGCATCGGTCAGGCTCTTTCCCATCGTGATGAGCGTCCCCTGGCCAGACACTACACCAGTGCCGAGCGGTGCGAGAGATAGCGCTGCGTCGTCCCGCAGGTGCGGCACCAGAAGTGGATCGAATCGCGCGGCGTCCAGGGATTCGGCGCGTCACACACCGGGCAGAGGGTCTCCGGCTCTTCGAACGATACGCCGCAGGCATCGCAGGCGAGCGGGCCGCAGCGGTTGACGTCCTCTTCGCAACTCACCTTTCCGCAGGAGGGACAGCGCCAGCAGACCATATTGCTGGACGGTAATGATACGCGAAAACTAGTTGCCTTTCAGCCGGTCCCACGTGTCCTTGAGCGTGACCGTGCGGTTGAACACCAGCCGCTCGTGCGTCGAGTCGACATCAACACAGAAATAGCCCAGGCGTTCGAACTGAAAGCGCGCGGCCGGAGCGGCGCCGCGGATCGACGGCTCCAGCTTCGCGCGCGGGACGACGCGCAGCGAGTCGGGGTTCAGGTCGGCGAGAAAATCGCCACTCTCCTCGGGGTTCTCGCTGCGAAAGAGGCGGTCGTAGAGGCGCACCTCGCAGTCGACGGCGTGCTCCGCGGAGACCCAGTGCAGCGTCGCCTTGGGACGGCGGCCGTCCGGCGCGTCGCCCCCGCGCGTCGCCGGATCATAGGTCGCGCGCAATTCCACGATCTTCCCCGAGTCGTCCTTCTTCGCCTCGGTGCAGGTGATGAAATAGGCGGAGCGAAGCCGCACTTCCCTTCCCGGCGCCAGCCGGAAGAATTTCTTCGGAGGCGACTCCAGGAAGTCGTCCCGCTCGATGTAGACCGTCCTGCAGAACGGGACCGAGCGCGTCCCGGCCGCCACATCCTCGGGATTGTTCGCCGTCTCGAACCACTCCGTCTGCTCGGCGGGATAGTTTTCGATGACCACCGGCAGCGGGTCGAGGACGCCCATCACGCGCGGGGCCGTGCGGTTGAGGTCCTCGCGCACCGAGAACTCCAGCAGCGCCACGTCGATCACGTTCTCGCGCTTGGCCACGCCGACCCGGTCGCAGAAGTTGCGGATCGACGCCGGCGTGTAGCCGCGGCGGCGGAGTCCGGCGATGGTCGGCATCCGCGGGTCGTCCCATCCACCGACGTGACCGTCCGTCACCAGGCGCAGCAGCTTGCGCTTCGACATCACCGTGTAATTGAGGTTGAGCCGCGCGAACTCGTACTGCCGCGGACGCGACGGCACCGGCACGTTCTCGATCAGCCAGTCGTACAGCGGGCGGTGGTCCTCGAACTCCAGCGTGCAGAGCGAATGCGTCACGTGCTCGATGGCGTCCGAAAGGGGGTGCGCGTAGTCGTACATCGGATAGATGCACCAGGTGTCGCCGGTGCGGTGGTGCGTCTCGTGCCGGATGCGATACAGCACCGGGTCGCGCATGTTGACGTTCGGCGAGTGCATGTCGATCCTCGCCCGCAGCACGTGCGCACCGTCGGGAAACTCGCCGCCTTTCATCCGGCGGAAGAGGTCGAGGTTCTCGTCGGCGCTCCGGTTGCGGTACGGCGAGTCCTTCCCCGCCTCGGTCAGCGTGCCCCGCAGATCGCGAATCTGCTCCGCCGACAGGCTGTCGACGTACGCCTTCCCCGTGCGGATCAGCTCCTCGGCCCACTCGTAGAGCTGCTGGAAGTAGTCGGACGCGTGGTAGAGATGCGTTCCCCAGTCGAATCCCAGCCAGGCGACGTCCCGC
>DATFUW010000457.1:0-4983 GCA_035260605.1 Thermoanaerobaculia bacterium
CTTCTCCGTGGTGCTGCTCGCGCTGCGGATCGACTCGCTCGAATCGGAAGGGAAGATCGACAGCGCGGTGAGCCGGGAAGGGATGTTCCTGGTCAACAACCTGATCTTCGTGCTGCTGACGTTCACGGTACTGATCGGGACGGTGTTCCCGCTGATCGTCGAGGCGCTCCGAGGAAAACAGATGAGCGTCGGACGTCCGTACTTCGACTCCATGGTCGTGCCGGTGGGAACGGCGCTGCTGTTCCTGATCGGCATCGGGCCGGCCCTGCCGTGGGGACGGGCGACGGGGCGGCAGGCACTTCGCTCGCTGCTTCCGCCGCTGATCACCGGCGCGGTCGTCGTGGCCATCGGCGCATATGCCGGCGCCCGGAACCCATGGACCCTGCTGACGCTCCTCTTCGGCGGGTACGCGGCGCACGTCACGCTGGTGGAGATGTTCGCGCCGATCCGACAGGGCGGTGCGAAGGCCCTGCGCCGCGGCCGGCGCCGTTTCGGCTCGTACATCGTGCACGCCGGCGCGATCGTGGTGCTGGTCGCCATCGCCGTGAGCAGCACCATGCGCACCTCGACCGAAGTGCGCCTCGACCGCGGCCAGTCCGCGGCCATCGGCCCCTACACCGTGACCTTCCTCGACGTCGAACAGCGGATGGAACCGAACCGCGAATCGACGATCGCCAAGTTCTCCGTCACGGAAAACGGGAAGCCGGTGACCACGCTCGAGCCGCGCATGAATCAGTATCCGGCGATGCGTGAGCCGATCGGCACGCCCGCCGTGCACTCCACGGCCGCCCGCGATCTCTATCTCTCCATCATGAACGTCGACACCGGCAGCCGGAGCATCTCGGTGATGATGCTCATCACGCCGATGGTCTCCTGGATCTGGATCGCGGTCCTGATCATGGGTCTCGGCGGAGTCGTGGCGCTGATCCCCGTCCGGTCGCCCGCGATCCGCGAGGCGAAGGAGACACTCCCCGTTCCGGGGGAGGCGGCCGAGGCATGAACCGCACCGTTCTCATCGTCGGCAGCGCGATCACGCTGGCCCTCGTGGCCATCCTCTTCGTCGGTCTGGGCAAGGACCCGCAGGCCATCGATTCGCCGCTCGTCGGCCGCCAGGCGCCCCCGTTCACGCTCAAGGCGGTCGGCAATGGACAGGACATCGACCTGCAGGCCCTGCGCGGCAAACCGATAGTGGTGAATTTCTGGGCCACGTGGTGCGGCCCCTGCTACCAGGAGCATCCGGTCCTCGTGCAGAACGCGCGCGAGATCGGTCCTCAGGTGCAGTTCCTCGGAGTGGTCTTCAATGACACCGCGGGCAACATCCAGTCATTCCTGCAGCAGCACGGGTCGGCATATCCGACGCTGCTGGACGACGAGGGGAAGACGGCGATCGCCTACGGCGTCGGCGGCGTGCCCGAGACCTTCTTCATCGACCGCAAGGGAACCATCGTCGCCAAATTCGTCGGCCCGTTGTCCGACGACACGCTGCAGGCCAACGTGGCAAAGGTCCTTCAATGATCACTTTCCTTCTTCTCGCATTGCTGCAGGTCAAGGTCCCGGATCCATCGCAGTTCGTCGGTCCGCCGAAGGGGGCGCCGGTCGCCGGCGCCGCGCTCGAACAGCGCACCTACGAGATTGCTTCACTGCTGCGCTGTCCCGTCTGTCAGGGGATGTCGGTCGCCGATTCCCCGTCGACGGTCGCGCAGGACATGAAGGCCCAGGTGCATGATCTCCTGGCGCGCGGTTACACGCAGGAGCAGATCCTCGGGTATTTCGAACATTCGTACGGGCAGTTCGTGCTGTTGAAACCGAAGTTTCGCGGCGTGAACACGCTGGTCTGGATCCTTCCGATCTTCGTGCTCGTCGTCGGCGCGGTCGTCGTCATCGGCACGGCGCGCAGACTCGAGAAGGAGCCGGCCGAGCAACCCGAGGCGCAGGCCGCCGCTTCCGACGATCCCTACCTCGCGCGCGTCCGCGAACTGATGGAGAAACAATGACTGACTGGCTCAGCGCCTCGGCGATGCTGCTCGCCGGACTCGTCGTCGGGGTGATGTTTCTGTACGGCATGCGCCGCCGGCGGCAGATGAGCGGCAGCGACCGGCTCGATCTCGAAGCGAAACGCGACGCGCTCCTGGCGCAGCTCCGCTCCGTCGACAACTCGCCCGAGGAGCGGGCGCGGCTCGAAGCGGACACTGCCGCGGTCCTGCGCAAACTCGACGGCGTCGCCGCGGCCTCCTCCTCCTCGGCCTCCGCGGCGCATGCGAGCGCGACGGCAGGGCCGCAGGGCGATCGCGCCGCGCTCAAGGGATTCGCCTGGGGCGCAGTTTCCATGGCCATCCTGGCAGGCATCGCCTGGTTCGTCGTCCAGTCGGCGAAGCCGAAGAGCGGGCCCAATCAGAACGAGACGAACGCCGCGCAGGCGGCAGCCGCGGTCCCCGACGCCGCGCTGACGTCGCTCGAAAAGCAGGTACAAGCCAGCCCCGACGATCTCGCTTTGCGCGACGAGCTGGCGCGCGCCTACCTCGAGCGCGAGAATCTCAATGCCGTCTCCGAACAGACAGCCTACGTCCTGAAGCGCTCGCCGGACGATGCGCGCGCGCTGACGTATCAGGCGCTCGTGCATCTCGCCGCCCGCCAGCCCGACGCTGCCGCGGCGATGCTCAAGCGCGCCACCAAGTCGGATCCGAAGCTGCTCGATGCCTGGGTCGGACTGGCCTGGCTGTACGCGCAGACCGGCGATCTGAAGAACGCTGAGGCCTCGCTCACCGAGGCCAAGAGGCAGCATCCCGAGGAGTCGGCCCGGCTCGACGAACTGATGGCCCATCTGCGCAATCCGCAGAAGCCGATCCCTTCCACCGCGGAGCCGAATGCCGCCGCGCCGGCCGCCGGCGCGCCGCAGGTCGATCCGGCCCCCGCCATGCCCGCGACACCCGCCGCGCCCGGGGAGGCCGTGCGCATCACGCTCGAGGACGCGCGCCCCATGCCGCAATATCCGCCGAACGCGGTCATCTACATCATCGCCCGCGACGAGGCTTCGTCCGGCGGTCCCCCTTCGGCAGTGAAACGGATGCCCATCGGCACGTTTCCCATGAAGATCGAACTGACCGCGGCCGACTCGATGATGGGACAGCCGCTTCCGCAGAAGATGACCATCGAGGCTCGCATCGACATGGACGGCGATCCGATGACCCACGACCCGAAGGATCCTTCCGCGGCGATCGACGCGGTAGCGCTGGGGAAGAGCATCAAGCTGACGTTGAAGTAGGCCCCGAGTGGCGGGTGGGCCCGGGACGTCGCCGCCGAACTGAGACAACGTTGCGAACATCCGCGTGATGGACGTTGCGAGAGCTGTACGAGAAAGCATCGCAACTCTCCAGGAGCGATCGCGCCGAGCTCGCCGGACTACTGCTCGAAAGCCTCGAACCGCTGGTAGATCCAGAAATCGAGCAAGCATGAGCTCGCGAAATCGAGCACCGACTGGCAGAGCATCGCACTGGTCGAGTGCGTACGAGCCCATGGGAAGAACTTCGAGCTCACTTGCAGCGCGCCGATCGCTAATGCTTCCGCTGGAGTTCTTAGCGGTTCGGCGCCTCCGGCGCCCGGCCGCGTGATGCGTGCGTGCCGCTGTAAAATTGTGAAACGCTGGTCGATCCGTACGGGCCGACTCGGACGCCGCCGCGCTCGCCACCACGACACGAAGGATCCCTCCGCGGCGATCGACGCGGTGGCGCTGAGGAAAGGCATCAAGGTGACGTTGAAGTCACGGGTCGGAGGCGTTGGCTGGCCCCATCCTTGACGTTTACCTCCGCGGGTTGGAGAATCGGTCTGTAGTTGGAGCCTGGGGGTGGCCTTCACGGCCTGAGATCAGACCCTTGGAACCTGACCCGGTTCGGACCGGCGTAGGAAAGGCAAAGCAGGGCACGTCTCTCGTCATTCACCGTCGTTCCCGGGCCTCCTGGACAAGGAGGTTGCCGTGCGCTCGTTCATTCGGATTTTTCTGGTATTGATGCTTCCGGCCGCCGCGTCGGCCGGCACGCTGCAAGGAGTTGTCGTTGGGCCCGACCGGCAGCCGATCGCCGGCGCCACGGTGACGCTCGATCGGCTTCACTCCACCACGACCGACGCCGCGGGGCGGTTCGCGTTCGACGCTCCCGCGGGCGATCACACGTTGCGAGTCGCCGCCGCCGGCTTCCGCGCGCGAGAGCTCGCGGCCGGGGCGGGCGGCGAGATCACGATCGGCCTGCAACCCGCGGTCGAGGCCACCATCGTCGTCTCCGGGATCCGTGCCGAAGCGGACACGCCGGTGACGAAGAGCGACGTCACGCGCGCGCAGATCGACCGGGAGTACTACGGGCAGGACATCCCGGCACTGCTGCGCGACACGCCGTCGATCAACTCGTATGCCGAGGGCGGGGTGGGAGGGGCCGGGTACTCCTACCTGACGCTGCGGGGGATCAGCTCGAGCCGCATCAACTTCACGCTCGACGGTGTTCCGCTCGCCGACTCGGAAGACATGGCGGCGTACTTCGTCGATTTTCCCGATCTCGCGCATTCGTTACAGAGCATCCAGGTGCAGCGCGGCGCGGGGACCTCGACCGTCGGAGCCGCGGCGTTCGGCGGATCGGTGAATCTGGAGAGTGTGGCCCTCGCGCCGACGGCTAGTACGGATGTCTGGCTCGGCGGCGGATCGTTCGGCACGAAGCTTGGATCGGTCGCCGTGCAGTCGGGCGCGCTTCCGTACGGTCTCGCGTTCTATGGACGGCTGTCGCTGCAGGAGACGGACGGATTTCGCGAGCACTCGGGCGTCCGGCAGCACAACTTCTTCTTCAGCGCCGCGAAGCAGAGCGACACGTCGCAGCTCCGCCTGACCGGATTCGCCGCGGACGAAACGCAGCAGAACTCGTACTTCGCCGCCGATGCGGCGACGCTCGAGACCGATCTCCGCGCCAACCCGATGTTGCCGCAGGAGCGCGACGATTTCGGATA
>DATFUW010000458.1:0-12366 GCA_035260605.1 Thermoanaerobaculia bacterium
AGGCGTGATGCGGGGGTCGACCACGATGATCTTTCCGCCGTTCTCACGGGCCTGCCAGACGTAGTTCGTGGTGATCGGCGAGCACTCGGCCGTGTTCGAGCCGGCGATCCAGACCGCCTCAGCGCCGAGGATGTCGGTCCAGGGATTCGCGGCGCGGTCGATGCCGAAGGCCTTCTTGTTCGCCGCCCCCGCCGACACCATGCACAGGCGGCCGTTGTAGTCGATGTACTTTGTCCGGAGGCAGACCCGGGCGAACTTGCCCAGGAGGTAGGCCTTCTCGGTGGTCAGGCTCGCACCGGTGAGGATCGACATGGCGTCCGGCCCGTACCGGGTCTGAATGCGCTCGATCTCCGCAGCCACGCGGGCGATCGCTTCCTCGTAGTGCATCTCGCGGAACCCGCTCGGAGAGTCGGGGTCGCGCTGCAGCGCGTGCAGCAGGCGGTCGGGATGCGAGCCCTGCAGGTAGCGCTTGACCCCTTTCGGACAGAGCATCCCCTGGTTGAACGGGAACTCGAACCATGGCTCGAATCCGATGACCATGTTGTCCCGCACCTTGAGCTGGATCCCGCACTGCTGGCCGCAGAAGCAGCAGTGCGTCTTGACGACGGAGTCGGCCTCGACGCTCGCCGACAGGCGGATGCCTTCCATTCGCGACAGATGCGGTCCGTAGTGTTGTTGCAGGACGTCGAGCGGTTTCGGAAGGTTGCTCATGCGTTCCAGAGCGCTCCCTGCGCCAGGGCCAGCATCGAGCGCCGGCAGTCGGGACAGATACGCTGATAGTGATCGGGGCCGGTCATCTCGTACCGATAGCCGAGGAGCCGTTCGACCTCGATCAGATCGTCCACGTGCAGTTGCGATGCATATTCACGGCTGCAGCGCGCGCAATGCGCCATTCCTTCCAGCGGCCCGATGTCCTTGTAGAAGCTGACTCCGAGCTGCGCTGGGCGCTGGAAGATGTGAAAAAACTTCCCGAAGGGGAGCCACAGCAGCGTGAAGATCACCGTCACCGCATGCAGCAGGGCGAGGAACTCGTATCCATATCCTTTCATCCACGTGTAGCTGGCGGTCAGCAGCAGGCCGGTGACGCTGATGGCGAACAGCAGGATCAGCGGGAGGAAGTCTTCGGCGAATTTCTGGACGGCCGCGGCGCCATGGTCGCGCATGCGCCGGCGCATGGCCACCATCACGCCGATGATCACGGCGAACGCCGACCACACCAAGCCGTGGAAGATGAGGAACGCCGGCAGCGAGCGCACCCCAAACGCGAGCACCGGAAAACCGAAGAGGTAGGTCTCATAGCCATCGAGATTCCCGGGCAGCGTCTCGAAATGGATCCATCCGAAGACGAGCGGGAAGGTGATGGCGAACGCCAGGACGCAGCCCCACATGATGAACCAGTGCGCCAGCCATCGGAATCGGTTCCGGTTGGCGATGAACCGGTTGAGCGCGAAATCGAGTGTGAGGCGGCGGACCCACTGCACCGCGTTGCGCGGCAGGAACCGCCGGCGGAAAAAGACCTGCCATCCGCGGCGCCAGTAGAGGCGGGTGGGAGGGCGCTGCAGCCACATCGAGTAGCGATAGACGATGCCGAAGGTCGAGAAGAGGACGGCGAAGGTATAGCCGACCAGCGCCGCGTCGAAGTTCTGCAGGTTGCGCGATCCGACGATGATCAGTGCGGCGAGCATGAGCGTGAAGGATGCTGCCCGGAGGACTGCGATCCAGCGCGCACGGCCCACGCCGGCAAGAAGAGAGGCGGTCATTGCGATCCAATATAGAAGCTATCGCGAATGTCGAAAAGGGGAAAGGGGTCAGGTCTGTGATCCGTGATTTTCTACGTAATGTAGTGTCCGGTGAATTCCTTCGCTTCGTTGCCGCGCCGCTCGCTGCCAGAACCCGAAGGGGCGTCTGTTTTTTGACGATCTCGTCGTCAACGACGCTCCGCACCAACTCCCGGCTCCGTGATCTCGGAACCTCCACGAGCGTTACACAGTATCGGATCGCAATTTCTACACTGCGTAGAAAATCACGGATCACAGACCTGACCCCTTCCGTCGCCGATTTCCACGGCGGAGATCCGGTCCCGGCCGGCTTGTTTTCCCTCGTAAAGGGCCCGATCGGCCGCCGCGAAGAGATCCTCACCGCGACGGATGCGCCGCGCCGTGCAGACGCCGATCGTCACGGTGAGCGCTGAGTGGCCCGCAGGTATCCGAAGCCGCTGCCGCCGCACGGCGTCGAGGATGTTCTCCGCGACGCGCCGGGCGGCAGCGGCGTCGGCGCCGTGCAGGAGGACGGCGAATTCGTCGCCGCCCCACCGCGCCGCCCAGTCCTCCGCCCGTTTGCAGCCGCGGACCACGTTCGCCACCTGCACCAGGGCCTCGTTGCCGGTGATGTGGCCGTGCCGGTCGTTGATCTGCTTGAGGAGATCGACGTCCACGATGAGCAGCGATAGCGGCTCGCCGGTCTTCCCCGCCCGATCGAGCGAGCGGGCATACCGGTCCTGGAACGCGCGCGCGTTGTAGAGGCCGGTGAGTGGGTCGTGTTCCGACAGGGTGTGGTAGAACGACTCGGCGCGGCGGAGGCGTTCGGCGCGTCCTCCGGCGATCCATCCGGCGATGCTGAAGACGATCGAGCTTCCGATGAGCTGGTAAGTGTAGAAGAACTCGTTGTTTACGAAGTCGGCCATCGGCGCCGAGCGCACCGACGAGAGGAAGACGAGACGGATGGCGAACGCGCTCACCGGCGCGAGCGCGCCGAGGATCATGCCGGTGGCGGCGTAAATCGCTGGCTGTCTGTAGGCGGCCATGTGACAATCATCACCAAGACGTGTGACCGGTACCCCACCGGAATGGCGATCCCAGTAACTACATTATGTGATCATGTACGACGTCCAAACGACGAGGAGAAGCCCGATGCCTTCGCCCTACAACCTGGAGATCCACAACACCTGCACCGAGTGTTCGGTCCGCGCGGAGCGGATTTTCTGCAACATGACGCAGTCGACGGTATCTGCGCTCGACTCGATCAAGTTTACCGGGGTCTACCCGAAAGGGTCGCTCCTGTTCGTCGAGGGCGAGCAGCCGCGTGGAGTATTCATTCTCTGCAGCGGCCGCGCGAAACTGACCACCTCCTCCACCGAAGGGAAGACGCTGATCGTCAAGATCGCCGAACCGGGCGAGGTCCTGGGCGCCAGCGCTACGATCCTCGGCAAACCGTACGAGGTGTCGGCCGAGACGATCGAGCCCGCGCAGTTGAACTTCATCAAGCGCGAGGACTTTCTCAAGTTTCTCAACATTCATTCCGAAGCGTGCATGCACACGGCACAGCAGCTGAGTGAGAAGTATCACTCGGCGCAGCGCGAGATCCGCTCGCTCGGCCTGTCCCAGACCACCGCGGAGAAGCTGGCCAAGCTGATCCTCGACTGGTGCGAGCGCAACGGCGAGGACACTCCCAAGGGCACACGTCTGAAGGTCCTCCTCACGCACGAAGAGATCGCGCAGATGATCGGCACCACGCGCGAGACCGTCACGCGACTGCTGAGCGATTTCAAGCGTCGCAAACTCATCGATGTCAAAGGGTCGACCGTGGTCGTGATGCAGAAACATGACCTGGAACACATGGTCAGCATCTGATCGCACGACAAATCTCACCGCCTCGGGTGGTGGCGGTCACAGCGACGCTCCCGGTGCCCGCGTAGTGTCATCCGCGGAATGACAGACATGATGGCGGAGGCGGTCGAAAGCCAGTTCCTCAACACGGAACAGATCGAGCGATGGCCCGCCGGCAAGACGCTCTTTCAGGAAGGGGAGGAGCCTCGCGGGATCTACTTCATCCACGCCGGCGAAGTCGACCTCGTGTTCTCCGCCCGCAACGGCAACTCCCGTACGCTGCGCGTCTCCCATCCCGGCGATGCGGTCGGACTCAGCGATGCCATCGCCAACAGCCCGCACGACTGCACGGCCACCACCCGCACTGCGGCTCGCATCGGCTTCGTCCCTCTGTCCGAACTCCGCCAGATGCTGAACGACAGCCCCGCGCTCTGGTTCCGGATTCTCCAGTTCCTCAGCCAGGACATCAACGCGTGCTGGGACAGCATGCGCACGATTTCCGCGCGCTGACGAAGCGGCGAGTTCCTCGCCGTTGTGACTCCGATCACCCGCACTATTGATGAGGATCATCCCTGCACGTGTGGGGGTGATCTAACGTTGCGGCATGTCTGAAACAGCGAACGAAGCGATGCTCGACGGCAACGAGGCCGTCTCCCGTGTGGCGTACGCCCTGAACGAAGTGGTGGCCATCTATCCCATCACTCCCGCCTCGGCCATGGGTGAATGGGCCGACGAGTGGGCTGCGCAAAAACGTCCCAACCTGTGGGGAACGATCCCCTCGGTGATCGAGATGCAGAGCGAGGGGGGCGCGTCGGGCGCGGTGCACGGTGCGCTGCAGACCGGATCGCTGGCCACGACGTTCACCGCATCGCAGGGTCTGCTGCTGATGCTCCCGAATATGTACAAGATCGCCGGCGAGCTGACGCCGACGGTGTTCCACATCGCGGCGCGCACCATCGCCACGCACGCCCTCTCCATCTTCGGAGACCACAGCGACGTCATGGGCGCGCGTTCCACCGGCTGGGCGATGCTCTGTTCGGCGAGCGTGCAGGAGGCGCACGACTTCGCGCTGATCGCGCAGGCGGCCTCGCTCCAGTCGCGCGTGCCGTTCCTCCACTTCTTCGACGGATTCCGCACCTCGCACGAAGTGGCCAAAGTGCAGCTCCTTTCCGACGAGCAACTCCGACGGATGATCGACATGGATCTGGTGTTCGAACACCGCGCCCGGGCGCTGTCGCCCGACCGGCCGATGATCCGTGGAACGGCACAGAACCCCGACGTCTTCTTCCAGGCGCGCGAACGGTCCAACCCGTTCTATCGCGACTGCCCGGATGCCGTGGTCGAGGCCATGGAGCGCTTCCTTCAGATCGCCGGCCGGCAGTACAAACCGTTCGAATACTACGGTGCGCCCGACGCCGAACGCGTCGTGGTCCTGATGGGATCGGGCTGCGAGACGGCGCACGAGACGGTCGACGCGCTGCTGCCGTTCGGAGAAAAGGTGGGCATCATCAAGGTGCGGCTCTACCGGCCCTTCGACGTGGCGCGCTTCGCCGCCGCGCTGCCGCAGACCGCCAAAGCGGTGGCCGTCCTCGACCGCACCAAGGAGCCGGGGAGCGCCGGCGAGCCGCTCTACCTCGACGTCGTGACCGCGCTCAGCGAGACCGGGCGCAACGTGCTCACCGTCGGCGGGCGTTACGGCCTGTCGTCGAAGGAGTTCACCCCGGCGATGGTCAAGGGAGTCTTCGATCATCTCCGCACGCCGACGCCGCACAACCACTTCACGGTCGGGATCCACGACGACGTGACGCAGAGCAGCATCGACTACGACGCGGCGTACTCCACCGAGCGCGACGACGTCTTCCGCGCCCTGTTCTACGGACTGGGATCCGACGGCACGGTCGGGGCGAACAAGAACAGTTGCAAGATCATCGGCGACAGCGGCGCGTACGCCCAGGGCTACTTCGTGTACGACTCCAAGAAGGCCGGCGCGGTCACGGTGTCGCATCTCCGGTTCGGCCCGCGGCCCATCCGCTCCACGTACCTCATCGCCCGCGCGAATTTCGTGGCCTGTCACCAGCCGTCGCTCTTCGACCGCTACGACGTAGTCAAGGAGCTCATGCCCGGCGGGACCTTCCTGTTCAATGGCGACGAGTCGCAGCTTCCGGAGAGCGCGCGGCTGCAACTGCTCGAAAAACAGGCGCACGTCTACTGCATCGATGCCAGCAGCGTGGCCCGCGATGCCGGGCTGGGCAAGCGGATCAACACCATCATGCAGGTCTGCTTCTTTGCCCTCTCGAAGTTCATGCCCCTCGACCAGGCACTGGAATCGATCCGCGAGTCGATCCGCAAGACGTACGGGCGCAAGGGCGAGAAGGTCGTCGAGACCAACCTCCGCGCCGTCGACAGCGCGGTCGCCAACCTGCACGAGATCTCGCTGCAGTCCTCGGGCGCCGCGCAAACGGCGCCGTCCGGTCCTGATGCGCAGTCGCTCCTGGGCACCCTGATTGCCGGCCGCGGCGACGACCTTCCCGTCAGCGCGCTGCCGTGCGACGGCACGTTCCCCTCGGCCACGGCGCGTTTCGAGAAGCGAAACCTGGCGCTCGAGATCCCGGTGTGGGACACCTCCGGCTGCATCCAGTGCGGCAAGTGCGCCATGGTCTGCCCCCACGCCTCGATCCGCGTGAAGGCCGTCGACGAAGCGCTCCTGGCCGATGCCCCGGAAACGTTCAAGACGCTCAAGCCGATGCACAAGGATTGGGCGGGGATGGCGTACCTGATCCAGGTCGCGCCCGAAGACTGTACCGGATGCGGGATCTGCGTCGACATCTGCCCGGCGAAGAGCAAGAGCGATCCAACGCGCAAGTCGCTGTTCATGCAGCCGCAGGCGCCGCTGCGCGATGCCGAGCGGATCAACTGGGAGTACTTCCTCGGCCTGCCGGAGTTCGACCGCCGCCAGATCAACCCCGGCCTGATTCGCCAGCAGCAGCTCCAGCAGCCGCTCTTCGAATTCTCGGGAGCGTGCGCCGGGTGCGGCGAGACGCCGTATCTCAAGCTGATGACGCAGCTCTTCGGCGACCGCCTCCTCGTGGCCAACGCCACCGGCTGTTCGTCGATCTACGGCGGCAATCTTCCGACCACTCCGTGGTCGAAGAATGGCGACGGACGGGGACCGGCGTGGAGCAACTCGCTGTTCGAGGACAATGCCGAATTCGGACTGGGATATCGCCTTTCGATCGACAAGCAGCGCGAGTTCGCCGTCGAACTGCTGAAGAAACTCGCGGCACCGATCGGAGAGAGCCTGGTGCAGGCCATCGTCGACTGCCCGCAGAAGGACGAGGCGGAGATCCACGATCAGCGCGAGCGGGTCGCCGAGCTGAAGCAGCGCCTGCAGCCGCTGGAGATGAAGCGGCGCATGCAGAAGGCCGACACCACCGACATCCAGCAGCTCGTGGCCCTGGCCGACTTCCTGGTGCGCAAGAGCGTGTGGATCGTCGGCGGCGACGGCTGGGCCTATGACATCGGATTCGGGGGACTCGATCACGTGCTCGCCAGCGGCAGGAACGTGAAGATCCTGGTGCTCGATACGGAGGTCTACTCGAATACCGGCGGGCAGATGTCGAAGGCCACGCCGCGCGCGGCGGTGGCGAAGTTTGCCGCCGGCGGGAAGCCGGCGCGCAAGAAGGACCTCGGCCTGATCGCCATGTCGTACGGCAACGTCTACGTAGCCAGTGTGGCCATGGGCGCACGCGACGAACACACGCTCAAGGCTTTCCTCGAGGCCGAGGCGTACCCGGGCACCGCGCTGATCATCGCCTACAGTCACTGCATCGCACATGGGATGGACATGGCCACGGCGATGCAGCACCAGAAGGCGCTGGTCGATTCCGGACAGTGGCTGCTCTACCGCTACAACCCCGACCGGATCGAGAACGGCGAAGCGCCGATGCAGCTCGATTCCCGCGCCATCAAGACGCCGGTCTCGAAGTTCCTCGAAAGCGAGGTCCGCTTCCGCACCGCCTCGCCCGAACAGATCGAGGCCGCGCAGCAGGATGTCGACGAGCGGTGGAAGCTGTACACCTACCTCTCCGGAATGAAACTGTAGAGCCGCCTCTCAGGCGGCTGTTCTCCGTGGTGAATGCTCGCCGCCTGGAGAGGCGGCGCTACACGAGCACGTCTTCGAGGGGGCGGCGCGGGGTTGGGCGGGGGGCGGCGCTGTTGCAGTGGCCGACGCGCAGCACGATCTGGGGCGGGCGCTCGGTCCCCACGAGACTCCAGAGGCTCTGGCGCAGGTCGTCCCGTTCGGCGGGGCCGGTGAAGAACGAGGCCTGCAGCCCCTCCCGCGTGACGATCAACAACAGCCGCTCCATGATTTCCCCCGCGGCGGCGAGCGACACCGGATCATCGGCGGCGGTGACTACGATCACCGCCGATGCGCTCTCGATCAGCGCGCGGTCGCGCCGGGCGGTGAGCGGTCCGATGCTGATGTGCCGCACGACCCACTCCGTGGCGGCGGGAAAGGCGGGGACTCCGAGCGCATCCGCGGGAATGCCGTCCGGGCGCGACGCGCCGGAATGGACCCAGTGCGCCAGTTCCTCGCGGACTGGGCGTTCGCTCATCTGCGCCTCATCCGCGGCGGTGACGAGCTCGATGATCCGCGGACGCAACTGCGAAGGGACGAGTCGCAGCGTCTCCGGGTGCGCATCGACGAAGTCGCAGACTGGTTCGAGCAGGTCGGGATCGACAGCCTCGCACGCAAACGGTTCGCGGTTGGTGTGGCGCCTGCGGATCGCGGGAAACAGCCTGCGGAGCTCGTCGTTGGTGCGCGAAGTCTCGCGAAAGGCGACCAAGGCGATCCGGTCCGGGCGTTCCGGAGCGTGGCGGTAGAGGACCGAGGTCTCGAAGCCGAAGTGGGCGGCGGCGATGCGGAGATTGGCGATGGCGGCGCCGATGCTGAGCAGCGCCTCGCGTCCCTGCGGATCGGTGGCCGCCAGGCGGCGCATCGGATCGGCCGAGACCTCGACGCCTCCCTCGACCGGCTGAAAGATCCACGGCTGGGTGTTGTGCAGCGACGGCGCGAGCACCGCGTACTGCAACAGAAAGCGGATCTGATCGGCGGGCGCCTCGAGCTCATAGAAGTCGCCCTCGTCGATCACCCACGGAGCGATGCGCGGATCGGAAGTCATGCCGTGGCCTTCTGCGCGGAGGGCTGATGGGAGCAGAGCGGATCGGAGGCGAACAGATCGCCGGTGGCCGCCCAGGCGCGCGCGCGCGACCCTCCGCAGAGGGGAAGGTACTCGCAACAGCCGCATTTTCCTTTGAGGTTCGCCTGCTCGCGCAAGGCGACGAACACGTCGCCGGCGCGGATGATGGCCGGCAGCGAACGGTACCGGACGTTTCCGCCGGAGATCGGAAGGAACTCGCTGGGACGGACCTCGCCCCGGCTGGTGATGAAAACGACGTCGTCGAGCGACGCACCGAGCGGATCGCCGCGGAACGTGTAGCCGGAGAAGTCCGACCACGACGCGAGCTCGCCGGCGGGGCGCTGCTGCTGCAGCAGGTAGCGCCGGTAGTGCGGCGCCTCGACGGTGCGGATGGCGAAGTGCGCCATGCTGCCGATCCGGGCGATCTCGGCGAAGACCGCTTCCGCTTCCTCTGCGGTGATCACTTCGAGGCTCGTCGATCCGGCGATCGGGACAATGAAGTAGAGGTTCCAGGCCTCGACTCGAAACTGCTCCATCCGCGCGGCGATGGCCGCGAGGTCGTGCATCGTCCGGTGCGTGACGAGGGTGTTGATCTCCAGGACCGCGCCGGCCGCACAGGCCCACCGCATAGCCGCGAGCGTGTGCTCGAACGAGCCAGGAGTGGCGTAGACCGCGTCGTGGCGTGCGGCGGTCGACCCGTTCAGGGGGAGCTGGATGCGGCGCACACCCGCGCGGCGCAGCACGACGATGGCTTCGCGCGTGAGATTGTGCGTGGCGCTGAGCGAGAGCGCCGGATCGAGGGCGCGCCGGCAGGCATAGTCCACGAGCTGCAGCAGGTCGCGCCGGGCCAGCGGATCACCGCCGCTGATCACGAATCGCCGCGGAGCCATGGAGGCGATCTGATCGAGGACCTTGTACGACTCGAACGTCGACAGCTCGTCGATTCCGCGCCGTGCGCCTTCGGCGGCGATCACGCACGTCGCGCAGTTGACGTCGCATTTCTGCGTCAGCTGCCAGAGGATGGTGGTGGGCATCATCATTCTTCCTCAACGCTGGATGAATGGACACGAAGCAGGGATGTCGCGACGGATGGCGTCGCCGAGCGCTTCGCAGATGTCCGGCGCCTCTCCCATGCGGCATGGTCCGGGTGCGCCGTCGACCCAGACCGTGGCCCCGGAGATCTTCAATGTTCCGGCCACGAGCAGCTCGATCGCCCGCAGGATGAGCGCGCTCCACGAGCGCCGCATCCAGTCGCGGTGCAGCGCGGCGTAGGCCTCGACGCTGCGGAGGTCGCCGGAGTCGATGGCATCCCGCACCAGCGAGGCCACCGGATGGCGCGGTCCGACGAGCAGCAGCGGGCCGTTTCCGACGTCGCGCGTGGCGACGAACATCGAGGTGCGCGTGGCCGATGCGCCGGCCAGCAGTGCCTCGGTCACGGCGTGCGCTCCGATCCACCGCCGCCGCCCCTGTTCATCGAGGTCCGTCAGATCGCCGTCGTGCACGACCATGATCCGTTCGGGAAACGCGTCGAGCATCGGCTCGGTCAGAATGCACGGATAGCCGGCGGAGAAGACGGTATCGACGCCGAGTGACCGGAGCAGCCCAACGGTATGGCGGTCGAATTCCTCACGTTCGCGCAGATTCCGCGGAACGACGCTCGTTGCCGCCGGAACCACGCAGGCCACCTCGTACAGTTCCCCGCGCCGGCGATCTTCGAGAACAGCGTCGACGCCCGCGGTGCCTCCCGCGGTCAGGAATCCGACTCGCATCGTCACACGGAATGCGGTTCCAGATCTTCGATGACGTCGAGGGCGATCGGGTCTTCACCCGCCTCGCAGAGCACGACCTCGTAGGTCGCCAGCGTATCGGCAACATCGGCCGGCGGTACGCGGCGGATGGCGTAGCCGGCGTGGACCACAATCGTGTCACCCGGCTGGACGGCCTCCTCGAGAATGTCGAGCTTGATTTCTTTTCGGACGCCCCAGAACTCGGTCACGGCCGTTTTTCCTTCCACGGAAACGACCTGACCGGGGATTCCCAGACACATGGGTTGCACCTCCCGCGACTTCACGATACGAGTCCGGCGATCAACGGCCGATGACTGACGCCACGTATTCAGGTGACGCGAGTCACCCCGGCTACGCGCCCTGGGCGACGGCCACGGGAAAGGGATGCGGCGCCAGGGCGCGCGCGGCCGCGACATTCACCGTCAGGACCGGACAACCGCTCTGCTGGACGACCCGCTCGGCGAAGGTGCCCCGGAGCACATCGACCAGCCCGCGGTTCTCGGGGATGCCGATGGCGATCAGGTCCGCTTTGGCGTCGCGCGCGAAGGCCAGGATCAGCTCCGCCGACCCCTCGCTGGGGATCACCTTGACCTCGCAGCGGGTGGCGAGATCGGCCGGCGCCCACTCGTGGAGCTCGACCATCTCCCGGACCATGGTCTGGAGGTCCTGATCCTGTTTTCCTCGGACCAGGACCAGCGGCGCGCGCTCTTCGACCGTCAGCGCCGCCGCCTGGCGGAGCGCCTCGCGCGACGCCGCCGTGAACGTGACGGGGCAGAGGACCCGTGCGATGGTGGCACTGCAGGACGCCGTCTCGTTGACCGCGAGCACCGGAACCGTGGCCATACGCATCACCGCCTCGGTGACCGATCCGACGAGCAGGCGCCGGAGCCCCGTGCGGCCGTGGGTTCCCATGACGATCAGGCCGGCGCCGCTCTGGCACGCCTGTTCGATGATGGCGTCGAGCGGAGACTCGGTCATCACGCGAGTGTCGAAGGGAACGCGCGGACTGACGTTCAGTTCGGCGTGGCGCTGCAGTTCCTCGCGCGCCTGTTCGATCATCTCCTCGGTGATGGTGAACTGCGCCGCCGCCGAAGAGAGGTCGAAGGGCTGCACGAAGGGGTCGGCATAGAGAATGAGGAGGTGGGCTCCGAACCGCTCGCCGAGCGCGCTCGCGTACCGCAGCGCATGCGCCGCAGGTCCGCTCAAGTCCGTGGGGACGAGGATGAGTTTCGGTCGAGACGGCTCCATGCGCCACCTCCACGTTCAATCTAGGATCGCCACGGAAGCCGGCCTATGACGATCGTCATCCGCGCGCGTGACGGTCCCTCATGCCCGCGGCGAGTGGTGAGACAGTTTCCAGGCCACGTACGGACGCGCCATCTGGCGCAGCACGCGATTGCGCAGCCGGTAGAGCGCGCTGCCGATCGACGGCTCGACGAGCGCCTCTCCCTCCTCGGGCTGCACCACGAGCGACACCTCGATCGGCAGCACGCCGATGGGGATCCCGCCGCGACGGCAACGGTCGTAGAGATAGGCAAAGACTTCCTTCATCTCCTCCGGGTTCGGCGGCGGATCGTTCTCCATCTCGCTGCCGATGGTCGGACGGAAGATGCACACCGTGGGGAAGGCGCCGGCGTCGACGATGCGGTCGATGCCCCGCTTCGTGGACTCGATCGGTTCCACCCCGGCGATGATCTCGCCGGAGACGCGTCCCTTGCCCAGTTTCGAGGCCGTGTACTCCATGGCCTCGAAGAAGGCGTGCTGCCCGACCGT
>DATFUW010000459.1:0-4663 GCA_035260605.1 Thermoanaerobaculia bacterium
GCCGACGCTGCGGGCGCAGATCGAATCGCTGCTGCCCATCTTCCCCGGCGCCAGGTGGCACCGCTACGAGCCGGTGAACCGCGACAACGTCTACGCCGGCACGCGGCTGCTGTTCGGGCGGCCGCTCGAACCGCGCTACCACTTCGACCGTGCCGACGTCGTCGTCGGACTCGACAGCAACTTCATGACGGACGACCCCGGAGCGGTGCGCTACGCGCGCGAGTTCAGCGACCGGCGGCGCGTCGACGATCCCGAAACGTCGTCAATGAACCGCTTCTACTCCATCCACTCGAACCTGACGGTCACCGGCTCGATGGCCGACCACGCGCTGCCGCGGAAGCCGTCGCTGATCGCGGTCTACGCCCGCGCGCTGGCGCAGCACATCGCCGGTGTCGGGGGCGGGATCGAGCTGGCCCGTGACGACGCGCATTGGATCGACGTGGCGGCACGCGATCTGATGGCACACCGCGGCCGCGCGCTGATCATCGCCGGCGAAGGGCAGCCCCCGCCGGTCCACGCGCTGGCGCATGCGATGACCGCCGCGCTCGGCGGGATCGGATCGACGGTGACCTACAGCAGGCCGGTGACCGATCCCGAATCGAACGTCGATTCCATTCGCGAGTTGGCGCACGACCTGGACGGCGGCGGCGTCGAGGTGCTGGTCATCCTCGGCGGGAATCCGGTCTACGACGCCCCGGCCGATCTGGAGTTCGCGCGCCGGCTGGCGAAGGTGCCGATGTCGGTCCACTGGTCGCTCGACGAGGACGAGACCGCGTCGAAGTGCCGCTGGCACGTCCCGGCATCGCATCCGTTGGAATCGTGGAGCGATCTGCGCGCCTGGGACGGCACGACGTCGATCGTGCAGCCGCTGATCGCGCCGCTCTACGACACGCGCTCGGCGCACGAGCTGATCGGGACGATCACCGGTTCGCCGATGCACGGTCACGACATCATCAAAGGATTCTGGCGGACATTCGGCCCCGTCCGCGCGTTGCTGCCGCCCTCGCCGAAAGCGGGCGGTGCGCCGCTCGCGCCGAACCCGGCTGCGGAAGGCGCGTTCGCGTCCTGGTGGCGCGACACGCTGGCGCGCGGGGTCGTCGCCGGGAGCACCGAGCCCGACGTTGCGGTCACGAGCGATCCGGCGGCGATCGCGCGCCTCCTCGGCGAACCGTGGCCGGCAATCGACGAGTCGGCGATCGACGTCGCCTTCGAGCCCGACCCGTCGATCCTGGATGGGCGTTACGCGAACAACGGATGGCTGCAGGAGGTGCCGAAGCCGATCACGAAATTGTCGTGGAACAACGCCGCGCTCATCGGACCCGATCTCGCGCAGCGCATGAACCTGGCGAACGAGCAGGTGCTGGAGATCGCCTTCCGCGGCCGGACGATCGAAGCGCCGGCGTGGATCGTTCCCGGTCACGCCGACCGGGCGGTGACGCTGCACCTTGGTTTCGGCCGCAAGGCGCCGGCGCAGACCGCCGAGGGGGTGGGCTTCGACGCCTATCCGATCCGTTTTTCGGACTCCATGACCTTCACCTCGGGCGCCGATGTGCGTGCCACGGAGCGGCGGCGAGACCTCGTCTCGGTGCAGCACCACAACACCCTCGCCGGACGCGATCACGTGCGCGCGGCGACGCTCGATCAGTACCGCCGCGAACCGGACTTCGTCCGCGAGCCCGAAAAGGAGCCGAAGCACGACGAGACGATGTACCCGCCGTACGTCTATCCGCGCTACGCCTGGGGGATGTCGATCGACCTGAACTCGTGCATCGGCTGCAACGCCTGCGTGATGGCCTGCGTGGCGGAGAACAACGTGCCGATCGTCGGGCGCGAGCAGGTGGAACGGGGACGCGAGATGCACTGGCTGCGCATCGACCGCTACTGGGCCGGCCCGCTGGAGAACCCGTCGACCTTCCACCAGCCGATGCTGTGCATGCACTGCGAGGACGCGCCGTGCGAGGTGGTCTGTCCCGTCGGCGCGACGGTGCACAGCAGCGAAGGCCTGAACGAGATGATCTACAACCGCTGCATCGGGACGCGCTACTGCTCGAACAACTGCCCGTACAAGGTGCGGCGATTCAACTTCCTCCGCTACTCGACGCGCGGCGACGAGGTGATGGAGCTGATGTACAACCCCGACGTCACCGTGCGCATGCGCGGCGTGATGGAGAAGTGCTCGTACTGCGTGCAGCGCATCGAGCGGGCGCGTATCAAGGCCGACAACGCGGAACGACCCATCGCCGATGGCGAGATCGTCACCGCCTGCCAGCAGGCCTGTCCCGCGCAGGCCATCGTCTTCGGCAACGCCAACGATCCTCAGTCGAAGGTCAAAAAGCTCAAGGATCAGAAGCGCGACTACGGAGTGCTCACCGAGCTGAACACCCGGCCGCGCACCACGTATCTGGCGAAGCTGCGCAATCCCAATCCGGAGCTGGAGAAGGGCTGATGTCGGAAGCGCCGCTCATCGGACCGTCGGAGACCGATGCCTCGATCACCGCGACCGTCAGCCACCTCGCCCTGCGCAAGCACGCGGGCATCGGATGGTTCGCCGGCGTGGTCTTCACCTTCAGCCTCGTCCTCCTCCTCTTCTACGGCATCGCCTACCTCTTCATCCGCGGCGTCGGGATCTGGGGGGTGAACATTCCGGTGGCCTGGGGTTTCGCCATCACGAACTTCGTCTGGTGGATCGGAATCGGACACGCCGGGACGCTGATCTCCGCGATCCTGCTGCTGCTGCACCAGAAGTGGCGCAACTCCATCAACCGCTTCGCCGAGGCCATGACCATCTTCGCGGTGATGTGCGCGGGGATGATGCCGCTTTTGCACCTCGGCCGGCCGTGGATGTTCTATTACATCTTCCCCTACCCCGACACGATGAACATGTGGCCGCAGTTCCGCAGCCCGCTGGTGTGGGACTTCTTCGCCGTCTCGACCTACCTGACGGTGTCGATCATCTTCTGGTACATCGGAATGATCCCGGACCTGGCGACGCTGCGGGACCGCGCGCCGAAGGGGATCTCGAAGTACGTCTACGGGGTGATGGCCTTCGGCTGGCGCGGCGACGCCGAGCACTGGGAGCGGTACGAGAAGACCTACCTGGTGCTCGCCGGCCTGGCCACGCCGCTGGTCGTCTCCGTCCACTCGGTGGTCAGCTTCGATTTCGCCGTGGCCCAGCTCCCCGGCTGGCACTCCACGATCTTCCCGCCGTACTTCGTCGCCGGCGCGATCTTCTCCGGCTTCGCCATGGTGCTGACCATCGCCATTCCCCTGCGCGCCGTGTTCGGTCTGCAGGCCCTGGTCACGGAACGGCATCTCGAGAACTGCGCGAAGCTGATGCTCACCACCGGGCTGATCGTCGACTACGGCTACCTCAACGAGTTCTTCCTCGCCTGGTACGGCAACAACCTGTACGAGAAGTTCCACGAATTCGCGACCGCCACCGGCGCGTACTGGTTTGCCTTCTGGATCGTGATCCTCTGCAACGTCGGCGTGACGCAGCTCCTCTGGTTCAAGCCGATGCGCATCAAGCCGCTCCCGCTCTTCATCATCTCCATCCTGGTCAACGTCGGGATGTGGACGGAGCGCTTCGTCATCGTGGTCACCTCGCTGTCCAAGGACTGGCTGCCGTCGTCGTGGGGAATGTTCTTTCCCACCGTGTGGGACTGGGTCATCTTCATCGGATCGCTGGGTCTCTTCACCTTTCTGTATTTCGTCTTCCTGCGGCTCTTCCCCATCGTGCCGATGGCCGAGACGCGGAAGCTGGTGCACGGGGAGAGCGAGTGATGGAGCGCTACCGCCGCGGAGAGCTGTACGGAATCGCCGCCGAGTTCGAGACGGTCGAGGACCTTCGCGCCGCCGCCATCCGCCTCTTCGACGCGCGGTACAGGAAGGTGCACTTCTACACGCCGTATCCGGTCAAAGGCCTTGCCGGGATGTTCCGCGGCATGAACGACTGGGTGCGCTACCTGCTGGTCTCGCCGTTGATCTTCATCGGAGGATTCGTCGGCGCGGCCACCGGCATCGCCATGCAGGAGTACGCGAACCTGATCGACTTTCCGATCAACATCGGCGGGCGTCCGCTCAACAGCTGGCCGGCGTTCATCCCCATCACCTTCGAGCTGACGATCCTCTTCGCTTCGTTCGGCGGCGTGCTGGCGTTCCTGGTGCTGAACCGGCTCCCGCAGTTCTACCACCCCATCTTCAACGCGCGCGACTTCGAGCGCGCCACGCAGGACCGCTACTTCCTCTGTATCGAGGTCGAAGACCCGAAATTCGACCGGCAAAAGACACGCGCGCTGCTCGAGGCCACGAAGGCCGTTCTCGTCGAGGAGGTGCCCTGGTGATCCGGAAAATCTCGATCGCTCTCCCGGCTCTCGCCGCGGCGCTCCTGCTCCTCCCAGCCGGTTGCCGTCACGACATGTACGACCGTTACGCGAAACGCCCGGACGGATTCAACGGCACCTTCGCCGACGAGAACGCCTCGCGTCCTCGGCTCCCCGACACGGTGACGCGCGACCAGCTCGGCACCACCGCGATCACCGAGGCCACGAACAGCATGACCAGCGCACCGTTCCCGATCACCATGCAGGTCCTGCAGCGGGGGCGCGAGCGCTTCAACATCGACTGCTCGCCCTGCCACGGGATCCTCGGCGACGGGAACGGG
>DATFUW010000460.1:0-5971 GCA_035260605.1 Thermoanaerobaculia bacterium
GCGTTGAAGTGATCCATGCCGAGCAGGAAGGATTTCGTGAAATCAGGCTTTCCCATCGCGCGGCGGCATCAATCTCCCGCCCGGGTGCCATTGCGCAACGCGTCGCAGACGGAGGCGGTGAACTCGGTGGTCGTGCCGCTGCCCCCGATGTCGCGGGTGCGGTGTTCGGGGCCGGAGCCGAGGACCTTGATGATAGCGTCGTGAATGCGGCGGGCGGCTGCCATCTCGCCGATGTGCTGCAGCATCAGCACGCCCGACTGCAGCAGGGCGAGGGGATTGGCGCGGTTCTGTCCGGCGATGTCGGGCGCGCTCCCATGGACCGCCTCGAAGACGGCGCCGTTCTCGCCGATGTTCGCCCCGGCGACCACGCCGAGGCCACCCACCAGGCCGGCGGCCAGGTCGGAGACGATGTCGCCGTAGAGGTTTTCGAGGAGCAGCACATCGAACTGGTTCGGATTGATGACGAGCTGCATGCAGAGGTTGTCGATGATTTTGTCCTCGGCCTCGATGTTCGAGTACTCCTTGGCCACCCGCCGGAAGCATTGCAGAAACAGGCCGTCGGACATCTTCATGATGTTGGCCTTGTGCACGGCGGTGACCTTCTTCCGGGCGTGCGTGCGGGCATATTCGAAGGCGAAGCGGGCGATCCGGGTGGAGGCGCGCTCGGTAATGATCTTCAGCGACTCCACCACACCGGGAACGACCTCGTGTTCCAGCCCGCTGTAGAGGTCCTCGGTATTCTCGCGAACGACGATGAGGTCGATGTTCTCGAAGCGGGTGATGATGTTCGGCAGCGAGCGTACGGGCCGGAGGTTCGCGTAGAGGTCGAGGGTCTTGCGCAGCCGCACGTTGATGGAGGCGAATCCGGTCCCCACGGGCGTTGTCACCGGTCCCTTGAGGGCGACCTTGTTCCGCAGGATGGAGTCGAGCACCTCCTGAGGGAGCGGATCGCCGAAGCGGGAGAGGGCCTCCGAGCCGACGAAGTAGTTCTCCCACTCCACCGGAACTCCGGCGCACTCGATGATGGCCACCACGGCCGCGGTGACCTCGGGGCCGATGCCGTCGCCGGGGAGGAGGGTGATCTTATGCTTGGCCATGGGCCATTCCTTTCACGCGCTCGCGGGCCCGTTCGACCGAGAAATCGAGCGGGAGGGCGGCGCGAAGGGCCGCGAATTCGGGCAGTTCGCGAAGGCAGCGCTCCACGCTCTCGATCGTGGGCGGAATGAACTCCAGATAGTGCAGCCGTCCGCGCTCGATCGGCTGCCGCGAAAACGTCCCCAGGATCTTCAGCGAGCGCTGCAGCAACGTCTCGAAATACCGCGCCCGGAGCCCGTCGTCCGCGCCGCGGCGCGACGCATAGTACGCGATGAACTCCGATTCCGTCTCCTCCCCCAGCATCCGGGCCACGCCCCGGTCGCGCAGCAGCGAGGCCAGGTCATAGCTGTCCGGTCCCATCCGCATGTCCTGATAGTCGATGATATAAAGACTTCCATTTGATATATGAATATTCTGTCCATGATAATCACGGTGACATAATACATATTGATGTCGTGTTAGATTCTCACAGAGGCGCCGGAAGAACGGCAGGAGCTCCCCTCCCTCCCCTCCCATGAGCCGTTCCACGAAAAACGTGCGGGTCATCTCCAGCTCGCCGAGGAAGAACGCCGCGCTGAAGGGGGGATTGACTCCGCCGTTCCCCGCGGCCTGAAACTCCACGAGCGCGTCGATCGCCTTGCGGTAGAGCCGCACGCCCTCCGCGCGGTCGTCGTGCAGCAGATCGTAGAGCGTCCGGTCGCCGACGTCGACCTGCAGCACCGCGCACGCGGAGTGCTCGAGGACGTCCGGGACTCTCCCGTGCCCCTCCACGGCCCGATGGGCTTCGAGGAACTGCTCGAGCTGCGGGCGCACCTCGGGCGGATAGTACGCCAGCATGCGCGTCGAGCCGTCCGGCAGGCGCACGCGGAAGTAGCGGCGCACGGAGGCGTCGCCCGCGAGCGGCTCGACGGACCATGCGGCGCCCACCGATTCGCGGAGAAACGACGCCGCTTCCTCGGGGAGCACCGTCATGGGATCTACCTGGGCGTCGGCCCCTTCTCGCTCGGCTTGGCGTCCCGGACCACGATCTTCTCGATCGTCGTCGGGCTGTTCGGACGGTCGTTCGCCCCGCGCGGCGCGTTCACGATCTTGTCCGCCACATCCATCCCCTTCGTCACTTCTCCGAACACCGTGTACTGGTGATCGAGGAATGGAGAGTCGGCCACCACGATGAAGAACTGCGATGAGGCGCTGTCCGGATCGTTCGACCGGGCCATGGAAACGATGCCGCGCTTGTGAGTGATGTTGTTGAACTCCGCCTTGATCGTCTTCCCCGACCCACCCGTGCCCCAGGTCGACGGCGGTCCCGATTTCGTGTTCGGGTCGCCCCCCTGGATCATGAAGCCGGGGATGACGCGGTGAAATTTTGTTCCGTTGTAGAAGCCCGATTTTGCCAGGTCGATGAAATTCTTGACGTGGTTGGGAGCCACATCGGGGAAGAAGCGGATATCGATTTCTCCAGCAGTGGTATGCAGTTCCGCGACTTGATCGGTGGTTTCACTCATCGGTCGGACCTCCTTCGGCCGATTCTGGGACTTTCTTGCCGTAGTCGCGGCGCCGGGGGGGGCGGGAGTGGTGTTCCTGCTCTCGGCAGGGGCGCAGGCGAGCACCGCGATCGCCAGCGACGCAATGACCAATCTGTTCAAGTGGTGGTCCTCCTTCGGTAGCGTGGCGGGCATGCTACTACGAAGGAGGGCCCGGTGCTGCTGCGGAAACCGTGTAGTGTCTCGTGAATCCCTTGACTCTCGCTGCGGCGCCGGGCGGCCGGATGCGAGGCGTCGCGACCCAGGCGATGTGGTGACATCGTCGAGGAGCGACAACGAAGCCCGCTCGCCGCCGCAAGCCGAGGTGCCGTTTGGATTGCGGACGATCTCGCCCGGAATACAAACGGCGAAAGACAACGGATTAACGAGACACTACACCCAGAGGACTGCTCAGCCGCGCGATTCGCGCGCCGAAGAGGCCTCGTTCCCGCGGTTCGCTAATTCTGCGGAACGATCCGGCCGCGGATTCGCGTTCAGCGTTCCCCGGTCGCTGACGCGCTCGTAGCTGGCCCGCTCCGTGTCGGTCGCGCCGCCGCCGGAGACGGGCGTACCCTGTTGAGAGGACTGGATTTGCCGTGAACGCCCGCGGCTATGCCCCCCCTCCCGTCCGATTGCGGACATGTGGGCACGGTCCTGACTGACCGCTTCTCCGCCCTTCCGGCCGGCGACTCGCGCTTCGTCTGAAGTGAATTCGTGAGCGGTTCCTTTGGCGTGCGCCGCCCGGCCGCCTTTGCTCGCAATCTCGCGCTGCTTTCCTCGATCCATCGACGCGAATCCGCGTTTGCTCGTGTTTGCCATGTCGAAAAGTCTCCTTCGGGATTGAATTGGTACTGCGAGATAAGGCCGGTAGACGTCGCTTCACGAAATGTGCCTGCTCGACGTCCCGATGGAGACGGAGTGTTTCACCAGGCGAAAAATGCGGGAGGAACTGCCGGGAGGATCTGGCGGAGAGAGAGGGATTCGAACCCTCGGTAGAGCTTTGAGGCCCTACGGCGGTTTAGCAAACCGCTGGTTTCAGCCACTCACCCATCTCTCCGCGCGGCTGACGCAAACCTGGAACTGTGCGCGATTCTACACGCACCGCCATAGGAAGCGGCCTCCATCGCAACCTATTCCCCCTTCGCCTTTTCTGCTGCCCGGTGCGGGCTTCGATTCGGTGATCGTCGAACCGAATTGACGGTCGGCCAAGTGCTTCGTCGCGAACCTTCGGCGCTCAACCGCTGCCAAGGCGCCGGGTCGCGCGCGAAAGCCAGGTCTCGAAGGATGCGGTGGCCGCGAATCCGACACGTCTTTCCCGAATGATTCCCTGCGGATCGATGATCACGGTCGTGGGCACGCCGGGGATGGCGAAGGCGCGGTATACGGTCTGGTTCGGGTCGTACGCCACCGAAAGATTCAAATGCCGCGCGCGCATGAACCGCGTGATATCTCCGGCCTTCTCGCCACCAATGCCCGAATTCACGGTCATGACCCTGGCGGTTCGCGAGTCTCGCGCGAAGGCCGCGAGCTCGGGAAGCTCGCGGACACAGGGCACACACCATGTGCCCCAGAAATTGAGAACGACCACGTTGCCGTGAAGGTCCGCGAGCCGAATCTGACTGCCATCGAGCAGTTGCAGCGTGACGTCAGGAGCGGGCGTGTCGACGGACGACGTCAGCATGCTCTCCCAGAGCTGGGGGACGAACAGAAAACCGATGGCCGCGGCGATTGCGACCGAAGCGATCCCCGCGGCCGATGAAAAGAATGCCGCAGCCGCGCTCGCGGCGACGGTGATGATCATCGGGAACAGCAGCGCGGCGAAATTCGCCAAAGCCAATTTGCCGATCGCGCCATCGGCCAGGATGAGCCAGACATTCACCGCGAAAAATGCGAACCATGGCGACGAGCCGGCTCGAACTCGCAGCCACGTGACCAAGGGGAAGACGACGGCCGGCAGGACGATCATCGAGTATTCGTAGAAAACATTTCCCTGGTTGGCCACAAAGAGCGCGGCGGCATAAACGGTCAGGGCGATGAATCCTGCAACGACGTCGAGCAAGTGCGATCGGGTCTCGCTTGTCGGCATTCCCGTCATTACGCAGCGCGTGGGGATCGGTTGCAAAGTCAGTCCTGCTCGGACGTGGCAACGCAGCCGCTGGTGATTTCCGCCTTCGTTTCCAGACAGGGGGCGTGCGCGACCGCCGCGGGCGAGGCCGGCTCGAGAGCCTGCATTGGCGGAGGAGGTGGGATTCGAACCCACGGTACGGTCACCCGTACGGCGGTTTTCAAGACCGCTGCCTTAAACCACTCGGCCACTCCTCCGAGATGCGGCCGTCCAGCGCCTGACCTGACAGTCTGCCGCGGCGTTCTATTTCACGGTGATGTCGAGGGTGATCTCCAGCCGCACGTTGCGGTGCTGGCGCAGCTCCTCGCTGCTCACTGTCAGCGGGACGGTGACCTTCTTGACCAGCGCTTCCGTGGAGCGCCGCTCGGCGGCCGGCGGCGAGGTGACGGTCGACGCATTCGATGCCGCGGCGCCTCCGCCGAGGTCGGGGAGCGAATCGAGGACGTCATCCGGCAGCGGAATCTCGATCGAGCCCATCGGCACCTCGGCCGTCTCGCTCAACGAATTTTGTTTCGTCCCCAGCGGAAGCGTCGGGTCCTCTTCGTCCCACAGCGTGTCGGCGGGGGCGGGCGGCGGGGGGGGCGTGTTGAAGATCTGGATCTCGCGGTCGAGCGGTTCCGGTCCTTCGAGCCCGTACTTCCGCACCAGATTGCCGAGGACCAGTTGGGCCACGCCCTTGAGCGTCTCCTCCACCCCCACTCCGGTGGTGGCCACCGATTCGTAGTGCGGAGCGTTGAACTTGTTGACCTCTTTCTCGAGTTGCGCGACCGGCAGCGCGTTCGGCAGATCGCGCTTGTTGTACTGGATGACCAGCGGGAGATCGCGGATGCGGAGTCCCTGGCGTTTGAGGTTGTCCTCGAGGTTCTGGAGCGACTCGAGATTGGCGTCGAGCGCGTAATCCTGGGTGTCGGCCACGAAGACCACGCCGTCGGCTCCCTTCAGCACGAGCTGCCGCGTGGAGTTGTAGTAGACCTGCCCCGGGACGGTGTAGAGCTGCAGCTTGGTGCGCATGCCGCGGATTTTTCCGAGCTCCAGCGGCAGGAAGTCGAAGAAGAGCGTGCGGTCCGTCTTCGTCGACAGCGAGAGCATCTTGCTCTTGTGATTCGAGGGGAGCGATTCGTAGATGAACTGCAGGTTGGTCGTTTTCCCGCAGAGACCCGGCCCGTAGTACACGATCTTCGCCGTGATCTCTTTCGTCGCGTAGTTGAAGAGAACCATGGTAGTCCGA
>DATFUW010000461.1:0-10120 GCA_035260605.1 Thermoanaerobaculia bacterium
CACGGGATCCTCGGCGACGGGAACGGGATGGTGGCCATGCGCGGTTTCCCGCACCCGCCGAACTATCACTCCGACCGCCTCCTGCGCGCGCCGATCGGACATTTCGTCTATGTGATGACGAACGGCTACGGCGTGATGTTCAGCTACGCCGACCGCGTATCGCCGCGCGACCGCTGGGCGATCGCGGCCTACATCCGCGCGCTGCAGATCGCGGCGGGGCCACCCGTCCCCGGAGCAACGCGATGACGCTGCGCAAGCACGAGCTCCGTCCGCTTCTCATCGGCGCCGCCGCGCTCGTCGCGATCATCATCGGCGCCTTCTTCGCCGCGCGCCTCTTCTTCGAGGCCTACCTCTACGCCTGGCTCTTCTTCCTCGGCGTGGCGCTCGGCAGCCTCGGCCTGCTGATGACCTGGGCGCTGACCGGCGGGAAGTGGGGCGAAGCGGTCCACACGCCGCTCGTTGCGGCCATCTGGACCCTGCCGCTGCTCGCGGTGCTCTTCATCCCCATCCTCGCCGGAGTGCGCACGCTCTATCCGTGGACCGCGTCCGGCGTGGCCGAAGCGAAGTCGGTGTATCTCAACATCCCGTTCTTCATCGGCCGCGCGGTCCTCTATTTCGCCTGCTGGATCGCGCTCGGGTTCTTCTACACGCGGCGCTGGGAACGCTCGCGCTGGTGGGCCGGCGGCGGGCTGGTGCTCTACATCGTCACCATGACCTTCGCCGCGTGGGACTGGATGATGTCCCTCGAACCGGCGTGGTGGTCGACGATCTACTCCATGATCGTCATCACCGCGCAGGGCCTTTCGGCGATGGCCGTGATGATCCTGGTCGTCTCCGCACGCCAGCCGCGTGACGACAAGACGATGCTCGACCTCGGCAACCTGCTGCTGGCCTTCCTCATCTTCTGGACGTATTGCGAGTTCTCGCAGTTCCTCCTCATCTGGAGCGGCAACATCAAGGACGAGATCCCCTGGTACCTGACCCGACTCCATCCGCCGTGGTTGTGGCTCGCGGCATGGCTGGCCGGGCTGTTCTTCTTCGCTCCCTTCCTCGCGCTTCTCTTCCGGGCGACGAAGCGGAACCCGATCCTGATCTCCGCGGTGGCCCTGCTGCTGCTCGGCATGCGCTTCGCGGATCTGCTGTGGACGATCGCCCCCGCCGTGCACCCGCTGTATCTCGTGAGCTGGATGGACGTGGTCGCGCCGTTCGCCATCGGCGGCGTGTGGATCGCCGCGTTCCGCTGGCTGCTGCGCCATATCACACCGGAGATCTCGCATGCCTGACGAGCGGCGTGAGGGCGAGATCACCAAGGGGGCGTTCCTGCTCTGGATCGCCTGGATCTTCGCCTGGATCTTCCCGAGACGGCGGGAAGTCCGGTACGAGCCCGATGCGCGGCAACGGCCGGCGCACGACCACGAGCGGAGCGACGCCAGCGTGAAGGGAGTGGCGCTCGCGCTCACCGGGCTCGCGCTGTTTCTGGTCGGGGCCGCGCTGCTTCCGCGGCTCCTGCTGCCCTGGATCGCGGCGGAGCACGGGCGGCCGAATCCGGCGCACTTCCAGCGGTTCACGCTTCCGCCCGAACCGAGGCTGCAGGCGGACCCGATCGGTGAATTCGCGGCACGGCGTGCCGTCGAGCTGAAGATCCTGGAGAGCTCCGGCAAGGGACGCATTCCGATCGAACAGGCGATGCGGATCGTCGCGCACCGCGGCGTCGGCTCCGTCCTGCCGCCGCTGCCGAACGCGAACCCGGCGACCACCACGGCGCCGACATCGACGACGGGGGTCACGCCATGGTTGCGGTGATCCCCATGGTGGCCGCCGGCATTCCGCTCTTTCCGCCGAGCGCCTCGAGCGTGTCGTGGCGCGTCGACCGGCTGTTCTTCGGACTGTGCGCGTTCTCCGTCATCGTCGTGGGGATCGTCTTCTTCGGCAATCTCTACTTCGCCATCCGCTACCGCAACGGATCGCACGCCGATCGATCCAATCAGATCCACGACTCCACGCCGATCGAGTGGACGTGGACGATCATCACGGCCATCGTCTTCTTCGGCTACTTCGTCTGGGGCCTGCAGCCGTACTTCGACGACTTCCGCCCGCCGGCCGATGCCATGAACATCTACGTCGTGGGCCGTCAGTGGATGTGGAAGATCGAGCACCCCGACGGACGCCGCGAAATCAACCAGCTCCACGTTCCAGTCGGGCAGTCGATCCAGCTCAATCTGATCTCGCAGGACGTGATCCACAGCTTCGGCGTGCCGGCCTTTCGGCTCAAGCGCGACGTACTGCCGGGACGATACGAGACCGTTTGGTTCCGTCCTACCAAACCGGGGACCTACCACCTGTTCTGCGATCAGTACTGCGGCGCGTTCCATTCCGACATGGCCGGGCAGATCGTGGTGATGGACGGTGCGCGCTACCAGCAGTGGCTGTCCCAGGTGCGCACCAGCACACCGATGGCGCGCGAGGGCTCCGAACTGTTCCGCAGGCACGGATGCGTCGAATGCCACAAGCCGGGCGGCCGAGGGCCGGAGCTGTCCGGACTGCCCGGCCGGCTGGTGCACCTCAGCGACGGCAGCGTGCTCATCGCCGACGACGACTACATCCGGGAATCGATCCTCGCGCCGGGCACGAAGCTCGTGGCCGGGTACCCGCCGATCATGCCGACTTTCCAGGGTCAGCTCTCGGAGATGCAGATCTCGGAGCTGATCGCCTACATCAAGTCGCTGGGAATCGAAGAGCAGGAGGTGCGACCGCAATGACCACCATCGCCGCCGGCGCGCGGCTCCCGGTTGCCCGCCGTTCGGTCGTCGAACGCGAGCACTATCTGAACGAGAGCGTCGGCGTGCGCTCCTGGCTTCTGACCACCGACCACAAGCGCATCGGGATCCTTTTTCTGATCGCCATCACCTTCTTCTTCGTCGCCGGCGGGATCGCCGCGCTGCTGATGCGCATCAACCTGCTCACGCCGAACGGGTACATCGTCGATCCGGAGACCTACAACCGGCTGTTCTCCATGCACGGAATCATGATGGTGTGGTTCTTCCTGATTCCGTCGATCCCCGCCGTGCTCGGGAACTTCGTCGTTCCCATGATGATCGGGGCCCGCGACCTCGCCTTCCCCCGCCTGAATCTTCTCTCCTGGTACATCTTCGTCCTCGGCGGGCTGTTCACCCTGGCCGACGTGGTCATGGGCGGCGTCGATACCGGATGGACGTTCTACACGCCGTTCAGTTCGACGTACTCGAACAGCGCGGTCGTGCTGGCGATCGTCGGAGTGTTCATCAGCGGCTTCTCCTCGATCCTCACCGGACTCAATTTCATCGTCACCATCCACAAGATGCGCGCGCCGGGGATGACCTGGTTCCGCCTGCCGCTGTTCATCTGGTCGATGTACACCACCGCCGTGATCCTCGTGCTGGCCTCGCCGGTCATCGCCATCACGCTGGTTCTCGTGGCCCTGGAGCGCCTCTTCCATATCGGGATCTTCGATCCGCGTTTCGGAGGAGATCCGCTGCTGTTTCAGCATCTCTTCTGGTTCTACTCCCACCCCGCGGTCTACATCATGGTCCTGCCGGCGATGGGTGTCGTGAGCGAGCTCGTGGCCTGCTTCTCGCGCAAGCGGGTGTTCGGCTACAAGTTCGTGGCCTTCGCCAGCATCTCCATCGGTGTCCTCGGATTTCTGGTGTGGGGACACCACATGTTCGTTTCCGGGCAGGCGATCTACGCCAGCGTCGTCTTCTCGTTCCTCAGCTACGTCGTCGCCGTTCCCTCGGCCATCAAGGTTTTCAACTGGACGATGACCATGCGCAAGGGGCACGTGCATTTCGCCACGCCGATGCTCTACGCGTACGGCTTCATCGGTCTATTCACCATCGGAGGTCTGACCGGACTCTTCCTCGCGGCCCTCGGGCTCGACGCACACGTCCACGACACCTACTTCGTCATCGCGCACTTCCACTTCATCATGGTGGGCGGCTCGGTGATGGCCTATCTCGGCGGGATCCACTACTGGTGGCCGAAGATTTCCGGAAAGCTCTATCCCGAGATGTGGGGGCGCATCTCCGCAGTGCTGATCTTCGCCGGGTTCAATCTCACGTTTCTCCCGCAGTTCATCCTCGGATATCTCGGCATGCCGCGCCGCTTTCCGCACTATCCACCGGAGTTCCAGGCGCTCAACGTGATGTCCACCGCCGGCGCGTCGATTCTGGGGCTCGGATATCTGCTGCCGCTGCTCTATCTGGCGTGGTCGGCGCGGTACGCGCAGAACGCGCCGCCGAACCCCTGGGGTGCCACCGGGCTGGAATGGCAGACCGAGTCACCGCCACCCACGCACAACTTCGAGGTCACTCCCGTCGTCACCGAGGAGCCGTACGACTACGGGGAAATCGAGGGCGCGTATGCCTGACGCTCACCTCGCGCAACAGTTCGACGACCCCGCGCAGCAGCGCGAAGCGGCGAAGCTCGGGATGTGGGTGTTCCTCATGTCGGAGATCCTCTTCTTCGGCGGGATGTTCACCGCGTACATCACCTACCGCGTCGATCATCCGATTGCCTGGGTCATCGCCAGCCATCATCTCGACTTCTGGCTCGGTACAACCGACACGGCGCTGCTGCTGATCAGCAGCCTGACGATGGCCCTCGCGGTCCACTCCGCGCAGGAGGGGAGCCGCTGGGTCACCGCGCTTTTCCTGACGCTGACGATGATTCTCGGCCTGCTGTTTCTGGGCATCAAGTTCTTCGAATACGCGAAGCACTACGGCGAGGGCCTCTTCCCGGGATTCAACTTCACGTACAAAGGGCCGTACCAGCGGGAGATCTTTCTCTTCATGTCGTTCTATTTCACGATGACCGGCTGGCACGCCATCCACATGATCGTGGGCCTCGGGTTGCTCAGCGGCATGTTGGCCATAACCCTCGCCGGGAAGTTCTCGAAGGCCTGGCACAACCCGATCGTCATCACCGGGCTGTACTGGCACTTCGTGGACATCGTCTGGATCTTTCTCTATCCCTGCTTCTATCTGGTGAACACGCGATGATCAGCAAGAAGACCGACATCTGGGTGGCCGTGGCCCTGCTCGTGCTGCTGGTGCTCACGGCGTGGCTGTCGAAGGTGAACCTCGGTGCGTGGAACCTGGCCGCGGCGATGCTCATCGCCGTTGCCAAGGCCCTGCTGGTGGTGATTTTCTTCATGGAGATGAAAGTGAGCCCGCGCCTGATGTGGCTCGCCGCTGCGATGGGCATCTTCTGGCTCGGCCTGCTCGTGGGCGGCGTGTTGATCGACGTCGGCACCCGCGTCATCGTGCTCCCGCACTAAAGGGGTCAGGTCTGTGATCTGTGATTTTCTACAGATGGTAGAAATCGAAAACGGTGGCACGAGTACGCGGAATCCTCATCAGGACGGAGACGACAGGTGCAAACGAAGCATGTGAGTGGGAATCGATATTTCCTGGTGTTCGACAAAGGCGACGAGATCGTCGACTCGATCCGGCGCTTCGCCACGGAGAAACAGATCCGCGGCGGACGGTTCGCCGGAATCGGTGCGGTGGAACGGGCGACGATTGCCTGGTGGAGTTGGGAAACGAAGGAGTACGAGAACCGCGAGCTCGACGAGCAATGCGAGATTGCCTCGCTCATCGGCGACATCGCGATCCTCGACGGCCAGCCGAAGATCCACGCGCACGTCGTCCTCGGCCGCCGGAGGAACAACGAGGCCGTCGCCGGACATCTGGTGCGCGGCGTTGTCCGCCCGACCCTGGAGATCGATCTCGTCGTCTACGACGCGGATCTCGTCCGGAAGAATGATGCGGAGACCAGGCTGCCGCTGCTTTCGATCTAGGAGTGAAGGGAAACCCTACACGCGCAGCACGACGGCGGAATTGGCACCGATGGTCAGCGCTCCCTCGACGCGCTCGCGATCGCGGCGGCGGTCGGTGCAGATGGCGATCGTACCTCGCGCGTCGATCGTCTTCTCGCGGTCGCCCAGGTTCGCGACGATCAGAAAGTCCTGGCCGCGGCGGTATGCGAGGACGTCGCCCGGCGCCGGATACGGGAAGCACGCCCCCTCGAGCAGCGCCGGCTCGGCGGCGCGCAGGGCGATCAGATCGCGGTAGAGGTGCAGCATCGATTGCGGATCCGCTCTTGCCTCTTCGACGTTCGTCCAGCGTGAAACCGGCAGCCATGGATCGCCGGTCGTGAACCCGGCGGCGCGCGCGGCGGACCACTGCATCGGTGTGCGCTGCGGGTCGCGCGAGAACTTCGGGGCGACGTCCTTGAGCGGATCGCGCATTTCCTCCGGATCGACGTCCCCATCGACCATACCGATCTCGTCGCCGTAGTAGACGAACGCCGTCCCCTGGAGTGTGAACAACAGCACGGCGCCGATGCGCGCCTTCGACTCCCCCACGCGCGACGCCACCCGCGATTGGTCATGGTTGCCAAGGACCCAGTTCGGCCACCCTTTGTGCGGGAGCTCGCCGAAGTACTTGCTGATCCCCGCCGCGAGATGTTGCGCCGTCCACTGCAGCCGGATCAACTGGAAGTTGAACGGCAGGTGCAGCCCCTTGTGTTGCTCGCCATAGAACGTCACGACTTGACCGACGGGGAGATAGATCTCGCCGATGAGCACGCGGTCGTCGAATTCGTCGACGACTTCGCGAAGCATTCGCACCATGTCGTGCACCTCATGCTGGTTGCTCGAGAACACCGGCAGGCGGACGGTCGAGGGGTCGTCGTTTTCCGGATCGTAATCGGGATTGAGCGGATCTTCGCGAAGCAGCGCGTCCTTGATCAGATGCCAGATCAGATCGACGCGGAAGCCGTCAGCCCCGCGTCCGAGCCAGAATCGCATCACCTCGAAGATCGCCTGGCGCACGTCGGGATTGCGCCAATCGAGGTCGGGCTCTTGCGGGAAAAACGCGTGGTAGTAGTACTGCCGCCGCTCTTCACACCACGTCCATGCGGGCTTGCCGGACGCATCCACCCACGAGTTCGGGCGTTCGTCCTGCCAATGGTACCAGTCGGCGCGCGGATTGGTCCGGTCGGCCCGCGACTCGCGAAACCATGGGTGCTGGTCGGAGGTGTGGTTCGGGACCAGGTCGAGGATCACGCGCATCCCGAGCTGATGCGCGCGCTCGAGCAGGCGATCGAAGTCGTCCATCGTCCCGTAGATCGGGTCGATCGCCGTGTAGTCGGAGATGTCGTAGCCCCCGTCGACCTTCGGCGACTGGAAGAACGGAGAGCACCAGATCGCATCGACGCCGAGCCACTGCAGGTATTCGAGCCGCTGGATGATTCCCGAGAGGTCACCGTTGCCGTCGCCGTCGCTGTCCTGGAACGACCGCGGATAAACCTGGTAGACGACTGCGCGCTTCCACCATTCCATCGGCAGAATCTACACCCTGAAGAAAATCACAGATCACAGACCTGACCCCTTTTCAGGCCCGGCATGGTTGCTGCTGCGCAAAGACGGCATGGCGAAAAAAGCTGCGGACATCATGCTCGACACGCTCCTCGATTGGGATGTGGACACCGTCTTCGGATTCCCCGGTGACGGCATCAACGGGATCATGGAGTCGCTCCGTGAATACCAGGACAAGATCAAGTTCATCCAGGTGCGGCACGAAGAGGCGGCGGCGTTCATGGCCTGCGCCTACGCGAAGTACACAGGCAAGCTCGGCGTTTGCCTGGCCACGTCCGGACCGGGCGGCGTCCACCTGCTGAACGGACTGTACGACGCGAAAATGGATCAGCAGCCCGTGCTGGCCATCACCGGGCACCACTTTCACGACCTCATCGGGACGTTCTCCCAGCAGGACGTCGACCTCGACAAGCTCTTCATGGATGTCGCGCGCTACAGCGAACGCGTCATGGGCCCGGCGCACGTGGAAAACGTCACCACCATGGCCTGCCGCATCGCGCTGGCCAACCGCTGCGTGACGCACATCAATTTTCCGGTCGACCTGCAGGATGCGTCGGGCGGCGAGCGGTCGCAGCGCAACAAACCGCACCACATGTCCGAGGTCTTCGCCCGGAAAGGCGGCCTCCCAGAGGACGGCGATCTGAAGGCCGCGGCCGATCTGCTCAACCGCGGCAAGAAGATCGTCATGCTCGTGGGACAGGGAGCGCTGCACGCCGGCGACGAGGTGGAGCAGATCGCCGAGATCCTCGGCGCGCCGGTGATCAAGGCCCTCCTCGGAAAGGGCGTCATCCCGGACGACTCCGCCTACACGACCGGGGGCATCGGCCTGCTCGGCACGCGCCCGTCCGAAGACGCGATGCAGCAGTGCGACACGCTGCTGATCGTCGGCAGCTCGTTCCCCTATCTCGAGTTCATGCCCAAGCCGGGAGCGGCGAGGGCCGTGCAGATCGACGCCAACCCCGTGCGCATCGGGCTCCGCTATCCGGTGGAGGTCGGCCTGGTCGGCGATTCGAGAAGGACGCTGCGGGAGCTCATCCCCCTGCTTCGCCGCAACGACCACCGGTCGTTCCTGGAGAAGGCCCAGGAAGGGATGCAGGAGTGGTGGGAGCAGATGGCGGAGCGCGAATCGCGCATGGATTCGCCGATGAAGCCGCAGGTGCTGGCGGCGGAACTGTCGAAGCGCCTCAGCGACGACGCGATCATCTCCTGCGATTCCGGGACGATCACCACCTGGTTCGCCCGCCACATCCGCGCACGCCGCGGGCAGATGTTCTCGCTCTCCGGCACGCTGGCCACCATGGCCTGCGGGCTGCCGTACGCGAACGCGGCGCAGATCGCCTATCCCGGCCGGCAGTCGATCGCCTTCGTCGGCGACGGCGGCCTGACGATGCTCATGGGCGAGCTGGCCACCGCCGTGAAGTACAGCCTCCCGGTCAAGATCTTCGTCATCAAGAACGACACGCTGGGGCAGATCAAGTGGGAGCAGATGGTGCTGCTCGGAAATCCGGAATACGGGTGCGATCTGCAGCCGATCGATTTCGTGGGCATCGCCCGGGCGTTCGGGGCGAAGGCCATCCGCATCGACGATCCGAAGCGCTGCGGCGATCAGGTCGGCGAGGCGCTCGCGGCCTCCGGCCCGGTGGTCATCGAGGCGGTGGTCGACCCGCTCGAGCCGCCGCTGCCGGCGAAGATCAAACGCGAACAGGCGGTGCACTTCGCCGAGTCGCTGGCGCGCGGGGAAAAGGACCGCGGAAAGATCATCGCCACGATCGCCGAAGACAAGATCAAGGAGATGGTGTGAGGAGCGATGGCCGAGACGCGCGTATCGCCTGACAAGACCGTCGACCGGCCGGGACCGATGCCGGTCGAACATCCACGTCCGCAATCGACCCGTTTCAGTTACGGCGACCGCATCCAGAAGATCAGCCTCGACGCGCAGGCATTCGCCGAACGGCTGCAGCGCGAGATCCGCGGCGAAGTGCGCTTCGACGCCGGCTCGCGCGCCCTCTACTCCACCGACGCCTCGAACTACCGCCAGGTGCCGATCGGCGTGGTGGTGCCGCACGGGATCGACGACGTGGTCGCCGCGGTGGCGCTGGCGCGCGAGTATGGCGCGCCGATCCTGGCGCGCGGCGGCGGCACGTCGCTCGCCGGACAGTGCTGCAACGTCGCCCTGGTCATCGACTTCTCCAAGTACATGCACAAGATCAACGAGATCGACTACGAGCAGCAGTGGGCGCGCGTGCAGCCGGGGCTCATCCTCGACGACCTGCGCAAGGCGGCGGAAAAACGGCACCTCACCTACGGTCCCGATCCGGCAACGCACAACCACTGCACGCTCGGCGGGATGATCGGCAACAACTCCTGCGGCATCCACGCGCTGATGTCCGGCAAGACCGAAGCGAACATCCACGAGCTCGACATCCTCCTCTACGACGGCACGCGGATGCGTGTCGGCGAGACCCCGGCCGAGGAGCTCGAGGCCATCATTCGCGGCGGCGGACGGCGCGGCGAAATCTACGCGCGCCTGAAGGCGCTGCGCGATCACTTCGCGGACCTCATCCGCGCGCGCTATCCCGACATCCCACGCCGCGTCTCCGGATACAACCTCAACGAGCTGCTCCCGGAAAACCACTTCCACGTCGCGCGGGCCCTCGTCGGCACCGAATGCACCTGCGCCGTGGTGCTGGAAGCGAAGGTGAG
>DATFUW010000462.1:0-3698 GCA_035260605.1 Thermoanaerobaculia bacterium
CGTCTCTACAACGAGGATCCGCGTCCTTTCGTCTGGCACAAAACGGCCGACGAGATCCTCGAATCCGTCGGCCGATTTTGTCAACGAACTTCGGACTCACCACACTAGAGGCCCCAGGTGCCGAGCGATTCCCAGACGCTCGGCATGGCTTGCGTGGCGCCCGTGGTCCGGCGCGGAGTGGTGGCCAGCGCGGACGCGATCAGCGGCACGACTTCGGGAATCGGCGCGCGCAGATCGCCCCCGTATTCGGCCAGGAAACGGGTGGAAACGCGCCCATCGCGAAAGGCAGGATGGGTCACGATGCGGCGCAGATAGCCGGCATTGGTCTTGGTTCCGAGGATTGCGTACTCGCGCAGCGCGCGGTCGAGTCGGTCAATCGCCGCAATGCGCGTCTCCGCGTGACAGATGAGCTTCGCCAGCATCGGATCGAAACGCACGCCGACCTCGCTCCCCTGCGTCACGCCGGCATCGACGCGCACGCCGGGGCCGCCCGGCTCGCGGTACAGGCCAATCGTCCCGCTCTGCGGCAGGAAATGGTTCTCCGGGTCTTCGGCGTAGATCCGCACTTCGATCGCGTGCCCGCGCTGCTGCAGCGACTCCTGATTCCACGGCAGCGGAGCGCCGGATGCGACCTCGATCTGAGCCCGAACCAGATCGACACCGACGACCTGCTCGGTGATCGGATGCTCGACCTGCAGGCGCGTGTTCATCTCCAGGAAGTGAAAGTCTCCCTCCGGCGTGACGATGAATTCCACGGTCCCCGCACTGCGGTAATCCACTCCACGTGCCGCGGCAAGTGCAGCCGCCGCCATCTTCGCCCGGAGGGCATCGCTGTACCGCGGCGCCGGCGTCTCTTCCACGACCTTCAGGTAGCGGCGCTGGATCGAGCAGTCGCGCTCGAACAGGTGGACGATCGCTCCGCGCGTGTCTCCGAAGATCTGGAACTCGACGTGGCGCGGCTCCTCGATGTAGCGCTCCAGCAGCAGGCGGTCGTTCCCGAAGGCCTTCATCGCCTCGCGCCGTGCGGATTCCAGCGCCGGGCGCAGCTCCCCCGCCGCCCGCACGATCTTCATCCCTTTCCCGCCGCCGCCCGCCGAGGCCTTCACCAGCAGCGGAAATCCGATCCCCTCCGACGCATGGACCAGTGCGGCGTCCGACTGCTCCTCGCCGTCGTATCCCGGGACGACCGGCACGCCGAGCCGCCGCATCAGGCGGCGTGCTTCGGATTTCGAACCCATGGCCGCGATCGACGACGACTTCGGCCCGACGAAGCGAATGCCGGTGTCCTCGCATGCCGCCGCCAGCTCCGCCCGCTCCGACAGGAATCCGTAGCCGGGATGGATCGCGTCGGCACCGCTGGAACGCGCCGCATCGATCACGGCGTTCACGTCGAGATACGACGGGAGCGGCACGTGCGCATCGAAGAAGCGGCGGCTGTAGCTCGTGTCGTCTCCTTCGACCGCCGCGAGGACCGGCGCGATGCCCATCTCCCGGCAGGCGCGGGCGATGCGCACGGCGATCTCGCCGCGGTTGGGCACGAGGACCCGCCGGATCGTACCGGTCACGACGCCGTCCACGGCGGCTTTTCTCGTTTCAGAAAGGCCTGCATTCCCGCCTGCCCCTCCGCGGAAACGCGGCGCGTGGCGATCGCGTCGATCGTGTAGGGGATCGATTCGATCGGATCGTGCGTGGCCACGTGTGCGATCAGCCTCTTGCATGCGCGCACGGCCTCCGGTCCGGCCGTCTCGATCTGGTCGAGCGTCTCGCGCACCGCCGTGTCGAGGTCGTCGGCGATGCGGTGGACGAGGCCGACGCGCAGCGCGCGCTCGCTGTCGAAGCGCTCCCCCGTGAGAAAGAGGGCCCGGGCGTGCGTCTCGCCGATCTTGGCCATGACGTACGGCGAGATCACCGCCGGAAGGATCCCGAGCTTCACCTCGGCCAGGCCGAACTTCGCGTCGCGCGCCGCCACCGCGATGTCACAGACCGCCACCAGTCCCACCCCGCCCCCGATCGCCGCCCCCTGCACCCGCCCGATGACCGGAACAGGGCACTCGTTGATCGCGGCGTACATCCGCGCCAGCCGCGAGGAGTCGCGCACGTTCTCCTCCCGCGTGTAGGAGATCATGCGCGACATCCAGTTGAGGTCCGCGCCGGCGCAGAAGTTCGCGCCGCTGCCGCGCAGCACGACCGCCCGGACGTTCCGCTGCCCGATGCCGTCGAACAGATCGATGGCCTCGCCGATCAGTTCGTCGTTGAAGGCGTTGTGCACCTCGGGGCGGTTCAGCGTGACCAGCAGCGCCCCGCCGGATTCCTCCACGAGAAGGTGTCTGTACGCCACGCCCCGATTCTATCCCGCCCCGGGGAAGGCTCAGCGACCGGCGGAGCGGTGGCGCGGAACGCTCGTGAACGGATACGCGGCCGTCACGGTGTAGCTTGCGTCGCCAACGACCGGCGCCGCGGGCTGCAACTGGATGAAGATCGTGTTCTCTCCCGGAATGAGCGTCACCGGAATCGCCGCCGACGCTCCCGCGGCGACCGTCCGCGTCGAGACCTGCGTCCCGTTGATCAGCACGCCGACGCTGACCGGCACCGAATGCGCGGTCACGGTGACCTGCGCCGTGCCGGCAACGGTCGAGGAGAATGTGAAGTCGTCGATGTCGTTCTGTGAACAGAAGCGGCCCAGGAGCGGCGTCGTGCTCGGCAGGAATGTGGCCGTGGCCAGCGTGTCGTTCGGCTCGTTCGAGTCGGTGCAGACCGCCCCTGCACTCAGCGGCGCGTTCGAGACCACGACGTAATGCTGCGTCGGGCCGTTGGCAATGTTCGTCCCGGTGACCGTGATCGTGTAGTTCCCGGCCGGAGCGTTCGCGATCTCCACCTCTTCGACGTTGTCGATGCTGTTCACCCCACGCGTGGCCGCCGCATCGGGATGGTTCGGATCGAGGATGTAGGGCAGCACAGTCCCGCCCGGCCCGGCCACGGTGAGATCGAGATCGTTGACCAGCGTCTTCCCTGCGAGATCATTGGGCCCGAGCAGCACCTCCGGATCGTTCCAGCCGAGCACGACGCGCACGTTCTGCGATGCGGCGAGCGAGATCGGGATCGTCACCTGCTGCCCCTGCGCGAGATCGCCGTGGCGAATGCGTGCGCCGGCGCCGTTGTCCGCAACGATCAGGTCGGCCGACTTCCTGGCATCGACGAGCCCGAACCCGTAGCTGTAATCAGGACCGGCGTTTCCGAGGTCGTCCGCACCGGCGATGAGCATCGTTTTGATCTCTTCCGGAGTCGGGCTCTGACCGGCGAACGTCCGGCGCCACTGTTCCGTCAGCAGCGCCGAGATTCCAGTGACCACCGGCGACGACATCGACGTTCCGGAGAGAGTTCCATATCCCGCGTTCGGGAGCGTCGACCACTGCTGGAGTCCCATGGCCACCAGATCGGGTTTGATGCGCCCGTCCTTCGTCGGGCCGCGCGAGCTGAAGCCGGCGATGCCGCCCGTCTGGCCGACCGCTCCGACGGCAACGACATTCTTCGCGCTGGCGAGCACGCCCATCGTTCCGAATGGGCCGTACGTCGGGTGCTTCAAGACTGTTGGAGAATTTTCGCAGTGCGTGATGAGCGGGGTGGAGCAGAACGGAGTCGGACAATCGGTTCCCGTCCCATCCTGTGAATAGCAGAAGGTTTCGCCTTTGATCAGGTTG
>DATFUW010000463.1:0-2189 GCA_035260605.1 Thermoanaerobaculia bacterium
ATCCGATGCCGAAGTGCATCAGCCGCATCAGTATCCGGTTCTTGATCACCGGATACAAAGCCACGCCGGCATAGCGCGCGTAGTGCACGAGGTGCTCGAGCTTGAAGGAGCTTCCCTGGTCGACGCCGTCAGTGAAGACCACGAGCGCGTGCCGTCCCGGCTGCTTCTGCAGCTCATAGAGCATGTCGATGGTCGAGTCATAGAGGTGCGTCTCGCCGCCGGGACGAACACGGTCGATGGCCTGCGCGGCGGCGTTGAAGTCATTGGTGAACGGCGTCAGCCAGAACAGCGTTTGATTGAATCCGACGATGGCGATGCGGTCGGTCGGTCGGAGCAGTGCCTGGGCGAACTGTTTGGCCGCGGCTTTCACCACCGGCATCTCCTCGATCATGCTCTCCGAATAGTCGATCAGCAGGATCACGTAGAGCGGTTGGTCGGAGGCCGGCACGAGCGCCTCGATCTTCCGCGGAGCGCCGTTGTCCAGCAGCGTCAACTGGTCCGGCCGCGGCGGAGCGCCGGTGCCGACGACCGAAAGCGGGATCTGCTGCAGGGTGACATCCACGTTCGCGCTCGGTGCGCTGCCCGAGAAGCGGACGTCGTTCGCCTCCTCGCCGTTCGTGGCCCGGACCACGACGCGCTCGTAGGCGGCGTGTGGGAACTTCGAAGGATCGAACGCCATCTCCCACGGCGGGGCATCGGCGGTGCCGATCTTCACCTCACCGGCAAAGAAATCGACGCCGGCGATCGCCAGCTCCGGCGGCTTCACGATCGAGGCGGAGAGCATTCCCGCCGCCGCGGTCCGATGCACGCGGAACGGCGGCTTCGGATCGTCGACGACCATCTCGTCCTCGCCGGCGAGACGGTTCTGCGCGTCGAACCCGTCGACCCGGATGCGCAGGCGCCGGATGTAATCGCCGATCTGCACCGGCATCACCACCGAGCGCCCGCTCGCATCGGAGTAATGCACGCCGTTCACGCTCAGCTCCACCCGCTCCACCGGCGGTGTCGTGCTCACCGGCACGTAGAGCGTTCCGTGGACGAGCCCTTCGGGTTTCTGCGTGATGCGGACCGGTTGGGCGAGAGCGGCCGAGGCGAGCAGGATCAGGAAGAACGAGGAACGAGCAACGAGGAACTTCACGACAGGAAGGACCTCAGTTCACCAGGTTTCGTCCCGCGTCCGGCGTTTGGTTTCACCTGTTCCATCGTGCACTGCCGCGGCGCCTTGTCCGGCCGCCAGCGGAGGAACTTCGATCCGTGGCGGAAGCGGCCCTGCGAGAAGTAGTCGTACTCCACTTCGCATACGAGCGTGGGGCGTAGAGGTTCCCATTCGCCGCTCCGTTCGCTCGCCCACCGGCTGGGGCCGCCGGGGACGCGGACCTCGAACGGGTTCTTGCCGCGGAGCGCCTCGAGCCGTTTGGTCAGTTCCCGGCGGTCCGCTTTGCGGATCGACGACGTGTGGCCGATGTAGACGAGCCGCGCCTGATCATCGTAGAGGCCGAGCAGAAGCGAGCCGACCTCCTTCGTTCCTTCGCCGTAGCGGAAGCCGCCCACGGCGCAATCGGCCGTCTTGAGATGCTTGACCTTGACCATTCCCTCGCGGTCGCCGGAGTGATAGGGCTCGCCGAGGCGCTTGGCCATCACGCCGTCGAGCCCCATCGACGAGTAGCGGCTGAACCACTGGCGCGCGATGTTGCGGTCGCTCGTTGCGGGCGAGAGCCGGATCAGCCCCTCGTCGGGGACGCCGGCGAGGAAGCGTTCGAGCTGTTCCCGCCGCCTCTCGATCGGCTGTCCGCGCAGATCGCGCTTCCAGTAGAGAAGATCGAAAACGAAGTAGTGGGCCGGAGTGGCGGCCGCGAGTTTGCGCACGCGCGACTCCGCGGGGTGGATGCGCTGCAGCAGGTCATCGAACGAGAGGCGCCCGCCGGCCGGGACGACGATCTCGCCGTCGAGCACGAATTGCTTCGGCTTCAGCGCTGCAATCGCCTCGACCACCTCGGGGAAGTAGCGCGCCAGCGGCTGGCCGGCCTTCGACTGGACCTCGACGCGATCGCCGTCGCGGAAGACGATCGCCCGGAATCCGTCCCATTTCGGCTCGAACTGCCACTCCCCGCCCGACGGGATCGTGTCGACACGGCGGGCCTCCATCGGCGGGTACGGCGGATGGAACGGCAGGGTCACAATGCCTTCCG
>DATFUW010000464.1:0-3602 GCA_035260605.1 Thermoanaerobaculia bacterium
CGATCCCGGGGATGGCGACGCGTCTGCCGCGCTGCATCGCCGCGTAGCCGAAGCGCGCCACTTCGGCCGAACTCATCGGGATCGCGAACAAGCTGCTCGTGGAAGCGGTCCGGCTGTCGCCCCGCAGAGTGGTCACGGCCATCGTCCGGAAATTGCAGGAGCAGCGGCAATGATTCGAAAACTGAAATCCGGCGAGTACAGGCTCTATTCGCGCAAGAAGAACCCGAAGACCGGCAAGCGCCGGAACCTCGGGACGTTCAAGAGCCGCTCGGCAGCGGAGCGGCACGAGCGGGACGTGCAGTACTTCAAGCGGCACTGAGGCGGATCGCCCGCCCCGCTTCCGCCCGGATCCGTTCTCGCGCCGCCGCTGTTTTTCATCGTCTCGCGACTCGAGATGATGCAGCACCGCGAAGCCGGTCCCCGCGCATGCCAGCTCGCTCGGGGAGCAAATGTTCTGCCGCGGCAGCCCTCAGCGGGATGAGTCGATGCTGCGTACGAACGCGCTCACGCCCTTCGGCGCCTCATGCAGCGCGCGGACGACGGTCTGTCCGCCACCGAGCCGCGCGAATCCGACGCAGCGCCCGTCGGACACCGGTACGTCCTCGGTCCGGATTTCGAGCCTCACATCGGGCGATCCCGCGGCGGGCGGGCAGTAGGCGATCGTCCCCGCTTCTGGGGGAAGGCCGCGGTCGGCGTCGAGCGGCTGGATCTCGCGAAAGACCTCGCGTGTCACCGGCACCTCGATCCGCACCTCCGCCGGATAGGAGGTGGTCGTGGCGTGGTCGAAGACCCCGGCGAGCGCGAGCCGCGCTACCTGGATGGAGACCGACGGCGCCGCCTCGCGCGCCAGGAGCGCCGTGACATCACCGGCGCTGGTGTGGATCACGAGCTGGCGGCTGTCGCGAATGACGGCCAGGCGCCGCGCGAGCGTCTCGGCGGTTGGATGGTGGAACTCCGGATCGTCCAGACCCAGGAATGCCGAAGCCATCGAGTCGGCGTTCGCGCCCGACGTGTTGTCGTACACGCTGATCAGCTCGTACTTGTGATCCTTGTGCAGAATCACGCCGGCTTCGCTGCTGAAGGCATCGACGTGCGTCAGCCCGATTCCCACTTCCGGGTTGGTCGCGTGCGAGGTCATGATCGTCCGGCCGGTGGTCGTGTCGCGGATCGTCAGCGACTCGGCGAACGGGTGGAGGTGGACCGCCGCGTAGTGCAGCTTCGTGTCGTACGGGAGATTGAGGAACCAGGTGATGTCGCTGGCGTTGACCTGGCGGCCGGGAGGGACGGTCCAGTGGCCGGTCATGTGACGCCCGGAAGGATCGACGTAATCGGCGGAGCTCGACTGCGCCTGTGGCGCGCGCACGCCGATGAGACAGCTCGGGCCGTGGTGCTCGCCTTGCGAGGTCATCGAAGCCAGCGCCAGTGCGTTGTCCTGCAATTGCACCATGCCGGATGCTCCGAGGTTGAAGAGCGGCTTCATCGGCGCTTTCAGATCGGCGTCACGGACATAGTCGATCGTCACCCGATGGCGCACCTCGAGATCCTTGGGGTGGTCGATGTTGAGATTGAGCACCTGAGTGAAGAGCAGCAGCGGCTCACTGGAGACGATCGGGAAGCCATAACCGGGCGGCAAGGTGGCCGAAAGCATTCCCTGCGAGAGCGTCATGAGGCGTGCCGCGGTGGGGCGCGAGAAATCGAACAAGGCCTGATGCAGCGCCGTATCGAGGTCGATGTTGACGTGGCACATCAGGTTCGACGGCTGCGGCGTGCTTCCGTCCGCGGCGACCATTTCCGTGCGCATCCCGGTGATCCACAACAGCTCCGGTTTGGCTGGATCGCCGAGATAGATCTTCTGCACGCTCGACGGCCCTTCCATCGAGCGGTACTTGCGGTCGATGGTGTAGACCTTCGACAGGATCTGTTGCTGCGCGGCGTAGCCATTGAGGGCCAGGAGGACTGCGAAGCAGGCCGTGAGCGTGGATTTCACGATCGAAAGAATAGCACCTGGGCCGCGCGCACGATTCCCATTGCCAGCGCCGCACCGGCCGTATCGATGAGCACGTCCCATGGCGACGGCCCGCGCGACGGGACGAAAGTCTGATGGAACTCGTCGAGCGCGCCGGCGCATGCGGCGATGAGGATCGCCGCCGCGGCCCACGTCCAGCGCCACCGGCGTGCGTCGTCGCCGCGCAAGGCTCGAAACAGCAGCGCACCGAGGATGCCGTATTCGGTCAGGTGCCCCGCCTTCCGCACCAGAAAGTGGAGCTCGCCGAACTGAGGCCGCGGGAGCGGATGTCCGAGGAGCCGCTGCAGAACCTCCGCCAGCCAGGGACCGGTGTGGGCGGAGGAGAGGACGTCGGTGGAGGCCATGAAAATGACCCCGCTCCAGAGTATGGGTGGGAGCCAGAACCGTAGCAGACTCCGCAGTGGCACGGCGGGGGAAGTATAGCCGTCCGGTCGTATAATCGAGGACCCCTCATGAGCACCGGAATCCACGATTCACGCACGCGCGTTCGCTTCACTCTTTATCAGCCCGGCGTTGCTCCCCAGCAGATTGCCATTCCCGCGGAGACGATCACGCTCGGCCGGGCGTCCGATTGCACGATCCCCATCAAGGACCGCTTCCTCTCGCGGCGGCACGCCGAGATCGTTCTCGACCGCGGCACTTGGCTTGTCCGCGACTGCGGGAGCGTCAACGGGACGCTGGTGAACGGCGTGAAGATCGCCGATCCGGTGGTTTTGAAACCGGGCGACCGCATCGGGCTCGGGGACAGCGAGGTGGTCTTCCATTCGGACGAGGCGGTGTCGCAGATCATCGCCATCGACAGCGACTCGCATTCGAAGAACCTCGTGATCCGCGTGGACGAGGAGGAGCGCGGAACGCAGCGCACCAACATCATCGTCTCGCTGGCCCTCGAGTTTCTCGGCGATCGGCCGATGAGCGAGCTGTTCGACTTCATCCTCGACCGCGTGGTCGGTCTGCTGCAGCCCTCCCGGGCAGCGCTGGCTCTTTTCGGGAACGACCGCGAGACGTTCGTGAACGTCCGCCTGCGCCGGCAGAACCGGGACGATTCGACCGATCTGCTGATCAGCCGCACCCTGCTCAAGGAGGTCGTGGATGGGCGGCAGGTCGTCTCCTACCTCGACACCGCGCAGGACGAGAAACTGGCGCGCGCGCAGTCGATCATCGCCCAGAACATCCGCTCCGCCGTATGCGCGCCGTTGCTCGTTTCCGACGTGGTCCTCGGCGTGCTGTACATCGACTACACCTCCACCGCCGGAATGGTCACGGAAAGCGACGTGCGGCTGCTCGGGCAGATCGCCCGCTTCGCCGCGGTGACGCTCGAACGAACGCGCCTGCGCGAGGAAGCGGTGGCCAAGGCGAAGATCGACGAGGAACTGCGGACGGCATACGCCATCCAGAAGCGCCTGCTGCCGGCCTCGCTGCCGGTGATCGAGGGATACACCTTCGCCGCCTCGAACCGGCCGGCCAAGTCGGTCAGCGGCGACTACTACGACGTCGTCACGCGCCCCGACGGGCGGATCCATTTCGTCATGGCCGACGTCAGCGGCAAGGGCATCACCGCCGCGCTGGTGATGTC
>DATFUW010000465.1:0-7808 GCA_035260605.1 Thermoanaerobaculia bacterium
CGGGCAACTGGGGCAACCTCTCGCTGACCGTCGGGACGGCAGCGAGCGATTTCGACTGGTGGAGCGCCTACGGCACGACCGCCGACAACGTGACCGGCGACGGCTGGGTGTCGCACCTGCACCACTGAGATCGAGCCGGACGGAGCGCCGGCTCAACGCAGCGCTTCAACGCGCGTAAACATCCCCGGCGTGTACGCCGTGATCCTTCCGGTGAACGCCGAGGCGGCAACGGTCAGGGGCGAGGCGAGCCACAGCTTGCCGGGCCCCGAACGTCCTTTGTAGTTGCGGTTGATCGCGCTGACGGTGACCTCGTTCGGGTTCTCGGAGACGCCCGGCCCGCAGCCGATGCAGGCGCCGCAGCCGGGATTGAGCACGGTGGCCCCGGCGCGCTGGAACGTGTCGAGCAGTCCGTTGTTGCGGGAGAAGTCCTCGACCGCCCGCGATCCGAACTGGATGTAGAACCTCACGCCGTCGGCGACCTTCAGCCCGGCGTCGACGGCTTCCTTCGCCACCTGGTGATAGAAGAGCAGATCGTCGATCTTCCCGGCGGTGCACGAACCGGCATAGGCGATGTCGATCTTCACGTCTCCGATGTCTTCGATCAACGCGCCGTTGGTCGGATCGGAGGCCACGCCGCGGTCGGGGTCGCCCGGATGGGCGACCATGGGGCGGATGGCGCCGAGGTCGATGCGGTGCACGCCGCCGGCGTACTCGGCATCGGGATCGGGAGCGACCGCGCGGGCGCGCAGGGCCTCGATGTCGGTGCCGGGGCGCATGGCGGCGATCCATGCGAATGTCTTCTCGTCCGCCTCGACGATCGCCGTGCGTGCGGCGCACTCGGTGGCCATGTTGGCCAGCGTGGCGCGCTCGTCCATCGACAGCGAGCGCAGTCCCGGACCGGTGAACTCCATGATCCGGTCGAGCGTCATCTGCGGTTTGGCGAAAGTCAGCAGGATGGAGAGCATCACGTCCTTCGCCGTGACGTTCTCCCGGAGCCGTCCGGTGAGCTCGAATCGGATCGACTCGGAGACCTCCACCTGCGTGAATCCGGAGTGCACGAGGTTCGCGTATTCGGTTGCCCCGACGCCCCAGGCGAGCGCGTTGTTGACGCCCCCCATGCAGGTGTGGCTGTCGGTGGCCTGGATGAAGTCGCCGGGATCGACGATGAACTCGCGCGCCACCTCGTGACAGATGCCGGGGGAGACCTCGTCCCGGGCCGAAAAGTCGCGGCACGAGGTGTGGCTCTGGAAATCGTGCTGCAGTTTGCGCAGCACGTCGATCTTGGGGATGAACGGGCGCATGCGCGCCACGTCGTCGGCGTAGATCAGATGGTCTTCGAAGACGGCGAACTTCTGCGGATTGCGGATCGTGTAGCCGGCGCCGTACTCCTGCTCGAGGAAGTAGTGCACCTGCGCGGTGGTGAACTCGTGCGTGTAGCCGCCATCGACGTCGACCACGACCGCGTCGCCCGGCTTGACGGCCTGCACATTGCCGCGCGCGTGCCGCGCGAGGATCTTCTCGCCCATGGTCATCGGGCGCTTCGGCGTGTGGGGCACCGGCAGCTCGATCGCGCCGCGTTCCAGCGCTTTGGCGAAGGGGAAGAGCCCCCCCTCGCGGATGATCATCTGCGTGATGACGTCGTAGCCCTTCGTGAACGCATCGATGGGTACCGCCTCGCCTGCCTGCAGGCGCTGCAACATCTCGTGATCGCCCATCAGCAATCCCTGGTTGATGTTGTTGCCGGCGTGGATCGGTGCGAACGACGCGGCGATGGCCAACCGGATGCCGCTCCACACCTCGCACTGCGTCGCGGTTTCGCGCGAGCTGCCGACACCCTTGCGGTATCCGCTGACGATCACTTCGAAGTTGCCCTTGCGCAGCGCGTCCTGTTCGAAGAGGCGCTTGCCGTCGACGATCAGCCCCGCGTATGCGTTGCGGGAGATGTCTTCCGGCTTGTGGTCGAAGCAGACCCAGGCCGGCGTCATCACGTCGGTGTTGATGTCGTCGAGGAGATCTTCGACGCTGAGGTCCTTCATCTGCAGGTCGGCCTCGCCGCGGAGCTGACGGCGGATCAGCTCCGGATCCTTTGTCAGGAAGAGGACGCGCTTGCCGGGAGTCAGGCGAATGGTCGAAGGCGGTTTCATCGCAGCGTTTCAGTATATGCAACGACCGGTCGCGGCAGTGCAATCCCGGCACCGCGATTGCGAGGGATATGGATGGCGTTCGGTTGACGGCGGCCGGTGGCCTGCCAGCCGCAACCGCCGGTCATCGTCCGCTCCACGACCATGAAAACACTCATGCTGATTTTCACGTTGCTCTTCAGTCCGGCGGCATTCGCGCAGCAGCCGCGGTTTCACGTCCAGCTCCAGCCGAAGCAGCCGCATGTGCAGGTGACGGTGGGAATGGTGCGCATCCACACCCACGCGGCGAACATGCGCATCGCGGTTCTGCCGCTGCTCGCGCCGCTGCCGTACTCGTATCCCCGCACGACGCAAGCGATCCCCAATGCGCTGGTGCTGACCGGGACCGAACTGCCGTATCGGCCGCATGAGCGGCCGCGCCCGGCGGTGACCGCCCGGCAGGAATGAACGTATAGTGGATGCATGCGAGCGGTGCTTGTTGCGGCGCTCTGCCTCCTGGCCGGCGCGGCCCTCGCGGATGAACCGCAGCGGACGGACTATTCCGAGGCCACGCTGCTGCGGATGTTCGCCCCGCCCCTCGACGGGCAGCTTCCTCCGGGGCGCGTCCAGTGGCACTCGGGATGGGTCGAGTTCCGCGCGCTGCACATGAACTGGCGTGTGTTCTATCTGCCACTGTTCGCTCCGCTATCGAGCGCGCGTCTGGCGGCCTATTCGAAGATCCCGAATCCGTTCGAGCTGACCGGCACTCCGTACGCCTCGACGATGCCGCCCATGTTCGACAACGACCGCTCCCCCGGAGTGCAACGCGAATACCGGCGGATCGAGCGGATGATGCGGAAGCAATGACGGCGAAGACGCTCCTCGTCACGGGGGCCAGCGGCGGGCTGGGGACCGCCGTGCTCCAACGCCTCGGCCGCGACTATCGATGCGTGGCCCTCATTCACTCGCATCCCCTGCCGGGCGTCGAGAGCATCACCGATCCGGACCAGCTCCAGGGCGAGGTGTTCGGGATCGTGCATCTGGCCGGAGGCTTCACGGCCGGATCGTCGCCGGACGACTTCGCCAGGATGATGGAGATGAACCTGATGAGCGCGGTACGCACGATCGAGCCGCTGCGGAAACGGATCGAGGCCGGCGGCCGGATCGTGGCCGTCAGCTCCATCGCCTCCCTCTCCCGCCCCGCGGGCCTCGCCGCCTACACCGCGGCCAAGGCGGCGCTCAATGCGTACATCGAGGTCCTGGCGAAGGAACTCCGGCCGCGGCGGATCACGGCGAATGCCCTGCTGCCGTCCGCGCTGGCCACGCCGGCCATGCTGCAGTCGACCGAGCCGCTCGTCCCGCTGGAACACATCGCGGAAACGATCGCCTTCCTGTTGCGCGAAGCGGCGGCCTCGATCAGCGGACAGCTTCTGAGCCTGACGGCGTGACCTGACGGACGCCCCAGCCGGTGTCGACGAGCCATCGCAGGAACTCGCCCGCGGGCTTCGGCTTGCTGATCCAGTAGCCCTGCGCCAGGTCGCAGCCCATGTCGCCAAGGACTCGCCAGGTCTGCGCGTTCTCGACACCCTCGGCGCAGACCTGTTTGCCGAGACCGTGCGCCAGGTCGACCATGGTTCGGACGATCGCCGTGTCGGCCTCGCTGCCGAGCATTCCCATGACGAACGACTTGTCGACCTTGATCTCGTCGATCGGAAGCTGGCGCAGCGTGGTCAGCGACGAATAGCCGGTCCCGAAATCGTCGAGCGAGAGGCGCACGCCCATCGACTGCAGCATGGAGGTGATGGCCAGGGCATGCGCAGGGTCCGCCATGATGCTCGACTCGGTGATCTCCACTTTCAGGAATCGGGGATCGATCTTCCACTTCTCCAGCGCCGCCTGGATCTTGAGCGGGAGCGTCTGCTCCTGGAGGCTCTTGGCGGAGACGTTCACGGCCACGTGGATCGGAGCGCCGCCGTCGTGCCAGGCGCGGCACTGCCGCAGCATGCGGTCCAGGATCCAGTCGGTGATCGGCTTGATCAGGCCGGTGCGCTCGGCAATGGGGACGAACGCCGCCGGCGCGAGCAGCCCGCGCGTCGGATGGTTCCAGCGGATCAGCACCTCGCAGCGCGTCATCAGGCCGCTGTTCACGTGCAGCTTCGGCTGATAGTAGAGCTCGAACTCGTCGCGCTCCATGGCGCGGCGCATCTCCACGACCAGCGCGAGCTGCTCCGGCGTCCGCGATTCCCGCTCCTGGTTGTGGAAGAGGTAGCCGACGTTGGTCTCCTTGGCCGCATACATGGCCACGTCGGCGCGGCGGACGAGCGTGCGTGCGTCCGCGCCATGCATCGGGTAGAGGGCGATGCCGATGCTCGCGCCGACCTCCATCACGTGTCCTTCGATGTCGAACGGCTGCTGCAGGGAATCGAGGATGCGGCGGGCGAACATGGCCACATCGTTCGAGTCGCTCGCCGAGCGAAGCACGATCCCGAACTCGTCTCCCCCCAGCCGCGCCACGCTGTCGCCGGCACGCAGCAGGGCGCGCAGCCGGACGGCGATCTGCTGCAGCAGGATGTCGCCGAAGTGGTGCCCGAACGTGTCGTTGACGTCCTTGAAGCGGTCGAGGTCCATCAGCAGCAGCGCCACCGAGCCCCGCTCGCGTCTTGATGCGTCGATCGCCTTCTCCAATTGGTCGAACAACAGCGCGCGGTTCGGAAGGTCGGTCAGCGGGTCATACATCGCCTGACGGCGCAACTTCAGGAGCTGGTTACGGCTGTCGGTGACGTCGCGCAGAAACGCCGCCCAGTGCGTGGCCACTCCCCCTTCCACCACCGGAACGAGCTGCAGATCGAGCTCGAACTCTCCCCCGTCGATCCGCCGGGCCGTCGCTTCGGCATCGAAGGCTTCGATGTCGAAGACGTGCTCGAGCATGTCGTCGAAAATCGCCTGGTGGCGCTCCACGATCCGCAGCGCGGTCAGATCGCGCCCCAGAACCTCTTCACGCCGCACTCCGTAGATTCTGCAGAAGCTATCGTTCACGAAGGCGAAGCGCGGACCCGTGGGTTCCGAAGACGGGGTGAGCACGGCGATGCCGTCGCCGGCGGCGTCGATGACACTGCCGAACAGGCGCAGCCGTTCCGCGGCGAGCCTCTGGTCGATGGACGCGGAGACGGCTTCTTCCGACATCGTGAGAAAATTTATGATAACAGACCGAACCATTCCCTTGACTTACGCAATTGCATAATTGTAAAAACCACTCATGAAAGGAGAACGTATGCGAATCACTGCCCTGGTTTCAGTTCTTGCGCTCTTTACCTTCTCTTCCGTCGCTCTCGCGGCGGAGAAGCCGGTCACCGTCAAAGGTGAGGTCGTCGACACGATGTGCTACGCCGCCATGGGCGCAAGAGGTGAAGGCCACGCGAAGTGCGGGATCAAGTGTGCGAAGTCCGGGATCCCCGTCGGACTGGTCGAGGGAAACAAGATGTACATCCTGCTGCCGGCCAAGGATGGCGAAGGCCTGCCGGCCGCGGTCATCGACCACATGGGAAAGGTGGTCAGCGTGACCGGACACACGTACGAGAGCGGCGGCAACGCGTTTCTGACGGTCGATTCGGTGCGGTAACCGGTGCTCGACAAACTGCTCCCCGGCGCGGCGCACCTGCAGAACGTCCATCCTCTGATCGTGCATTTTCCGATCGCGCTCCTGTCGGCCGCAGTGCTGTTCTATCTGGTTGCCTGGGTCGCGAAGAGTGACCGGCTGGCAGTCATCGCCTTCGCGATGCTGCTGGCCGGCACCGTCGCCGGCGCGGCGGCCATCGCCACGGGTCTCTACGCCAGTCAGGGGGTGATGGTGGCGCGCTCGGTCCGGCGGGCGCTGTTGCACCAGCACCAATTCCTGATGGTGATCACCGGCTTCGTGGCCGTGGTGCTCAGCGCCTGGGCGCTGCTGCAGCGTCCCTTCCCCCGCCGTCTCCGTCCGCTGTTCGTCGTACTGCTGCTGGTCATGTTCGGCGTCATGGTGAAGGGAGCCGACGATGGCGGCCGGATGGTCTACGACTACAACGCCGGCGGACAGGCCTGCGGTCAGCCGATCGAATTCACGCAGTAGGCTTCGAGGACCTTCACTCCGGATTCGTCGCCCAGAGCGACATCTCGGTGACGAACCCGCGGTCCTCGAGTTCCAGCATGGAGACGATGGCCTGTGCGATGTCGCCGGCCTGCAGCTTCCGTTCGCTGAACGGGCGGCCCTGAAAGAACGCCGTCTGCACCTCGCTGGGGTTGATCTGCATGACACGGATGTTCGCCTTGCGCAGCTCGGCCCGCCAGCACTCGGTCATGCCGTGCAGGGCGAACTTGCTCGCGGCATACGCCGTGCCTCCGGCGAAACCGCGGAGGCCGGCGCTGGAGGCCACGTTGACGATGTTGCCGTACTGCCGGCTGACAAAGTGCCGCGCCGACTCGCGCGCCACGAGCATCGCCCCGAACACGTTCGTGGCGAACACGCGCTGCATCTCCTCGAGGGTGGTGTCGAGCAGCGGAGCGAACGATCCGAATCCGGCGTTGTTGATCAGCACGCTGTAATCGCCGAATTCGTCGATCACGCGCAGGACCATCCGCACCACTTCCCTCTCGTCGTTCACGTCGGCATGGATCGACAACGCGCCGATCTCGCCGGCGGCGCGTTCGAGGCGCGCCCGGTCGCGCCCGCAGATCGCCACCCGCGCGCCGCGCGACACCAGCAGGCGGGCCGTCGCCAGCCCGATCCCGGAACTCCCCCCGGTCACCAGGGCCTTCGCCGTTTCGATCTTCATGGCCGGTGAGTTTATCTCCCCTCGGCCGGCTGGAGAGCCGGCGCTACACTGCGCCGACTGGAGAGCCGGCGCTACACTGCGCCGGCTGGAGAGCCGGTGCCACACGATGCTTCACTTCCGCGTCAATGTCGCGCCGCTGAACGACGCGTTGTATTTCTCCGGCTGCAGCAGGTCGCGCGCGCTCGTCTCGTTCTTCAGGTACGCGTCCCAGAAGGCGAGCGACGTGATCTCGATGGTCTGAAATGCGGCGCCCGGCCCGACCGACACGGCCGTCTGCGGCATCTGTTGCCGCGCGTACGTGCCGGTGCTGGTCTGCACCGGCCGCTCGCGGTCGAAACCGCCGCGAAAGCCGCCCATCCCCGTGAAGGTCATCGGGCCTCCCCCGGCGATCCGCACCGAGTACTTGTCCCCCGCCGGACTGCTCTCGAAAGCCCCGTTCTCGTCCGTGATACTTATGAACAACACCGGCACGTGCAGATTGGCGAATGACTGCGCGGTGATGCCATGCCCCTCGGAAAGTGCCGGCGGTTCCATGGCGATCACCGCCTTCACGCGCGAGCCGGCGAAGTCGATCGCCGGACTGCCGAACGTGCGCATTCCCGCCTCCAGCAGCGCCGTCAGCGCACCGTACGAGTGCCCCGCCACACCGATCGTGGCGTGGTCCATCTTCCCCTGCAGCTCGGGGAACTGCTGTTCGAGCACGCTCAGCGAATCGACGACGAGCCGGACGTCCTCGGCGCGGTCCCGCCATTGCTCCGGCGTCTGCTTCTGCCAGAACTCCTCGAGCGGATTGGGACGCGCCGCGGCCTGCGTCTGCGGTTGCTGCGGCGGCGGTGTCCCGCGCGCCCCGCGCCGCCCTCGCATTCCCTCGCGCCCCTGC
>DATFUW010000466.1:0-2943 GCA_035260605.1 Thermoanaerobaculia bacterium
GTTGCCGAGGTCTGTGGTTGTGCATTGGCCACCGCGAAAATTCGGATTCACCGTGCTCGCGCGCGTCTTACGCAGGCTCTACAGCAGGAGTGCGAATTCTACCGGGACGGCGAGAACGTGTTCCGCTGTGACCGGAACAGCTGACCGGTGTCTAGTCGGGCGTCTGTTTCTGCGGCTTACGGACCGCACCGGATGACTTGCGATAGCCGTGCATGAGCTAAGTGTCGTGTCTCACAAATAGCGATGCGGTCGCTGTTGGCGCAACCGCCATCAGCGCTTCGGGTTGTGGGCCAGGGAACGGTCTAGAATCGTAGCCGGTCTTTCTCGGGGATCGACCATGAACGAGAGTCCTTCGAACCTGACCGCGGGGGCGCTCGGCCGGCTGTTGCACCGGCAGCACTCTGACTGCCTCCGATCGCTGCTCAACTGCGCGGCCGGTGCTCTGCTGCTGGTCTCGGTGTTCGCGGTTCCGTGTGCCGCGGCGGACTCGGACGGCCTCTGGAACTCACTCATGGAAGGGAATCGGGCGTACGTGGCCGGGCGGATCACGTTCGACGATCTGGTGGAGCTACGCCATCACTCCGCGGCGCATCAGAATCCGCCAGTGACCATCCTCTCGTGCTCGGACAGCCGCGTGCCACCGGAGCTGGTGTTCGACCGGTCGATCGACGAGTTGTTCGTCATTCGCGTGGCCGGGAACGTGGCGGGGCCGTTCGACATTGCCAGCATCGAATACGCGATCCGCAACGGCTACACGAAACTGATCGTCGTGCTGGGCCACGAGGATTGCGGCGCGGTCCGCGCAGCGCTCTCGGGAAAGGAGATGGACAGCCCGAGCCTCGATGCGCTGGTCGGGCGGATCCGGGAATCCTTCGGCGGAATCGGTCCCTGGAGCCTGGAACCGCCGACCGTGCGGCGCGCGGTCGAAGCCAATGCCCGCGCCAGCGCCGCGTTTCTCGTGGCGCACAGCAGGATCATTCGCGAGGCCGTGCAGAGCGGGAGTGTCGGGCTCGTCGTGGCCTACTACGACCTCTCGACGGGGGCGGTCGAACGGATCGACCGGTCCCCAGGGCGTTCGAAACCCTCGGGCGGTGACCCTCACTGAGCGCGATATCGATAGCGTTGTTCGAACAGCTTCGCCAGGAGATTGTCGACCGGGGCGTAGTCGTCGGTCAGCAGCAGCGGATGGCGCGGCCGCAGGTAGTCGGATAGCGAACGAGGACCGATCAGGGTCGTCGTCGGTGGGACCGGCCGCCGCAGGAACGTCCGCAGCTCGTTCGTGTCGGGAGAGGCGACGACAACGAAGGTGCCCTGCATGTCGACCAGAGTCGCCGGCCACTCGCCGAGGAGCGCCACGTTCTGCGGCCCGAAGACGCTGCGGATGGTGTTTGCGTAGGCGGGGAGAAACTCGCCGCGCTGGTAGTTGTCGATCACGTTTGCGGCGACGAAGCCCCGCGGCTCGAGCAACTTTGTGAGCCGCGCGTTGAATTCGCGCGTCGTCAGGTGAAAGGGGATCGAGAGGTCGTTGAAGGCATCGCAGAAGATCGCGTCGTAGCGCTTCCGCGTGTTCATCACGAACCAGCGGGCGTCCTGGTTGACTGTGTGGATCGAACCGTGCGGATCGACGCCGAGGTAGTCGATGGCCACGCGCGTGACGGCGGGGTCGATCTCCACCACATCGATCGAAGCGCCGGGAACCGACGCCGCAAGGTATCGCGGCAGTGTGTAGCCGCCGCCTCCGAGGAACAGCAGACGGGGATTCGGCTTCTCGCGCAGCTTCCAGCGCACGATGTCATCGAACAGCCGGAGATAGGCATAGCGGAGGTCGCTGGGGTCGCGCAGGTCGTTGAACGAATGCACGAGATGATCGAGGACCAGCACCTCGAGGAACGTGTGATCGAGGCGCTCCGCCTGGCTGAGGCGGATGGTGTAGTAGGCGCTTTCGCCGTAGTAGTACTCGCCATAGGAGATCGGCGTGACCAGGCTGCGCACGATGCGCCGGACGTGGTCCGGCCCGGCGAACCCAAGCGCTCCCGCCGCGGCCACGAGTGCGAGCAGCACCGGAACCCTGCGGAGCAGGCCGCTGAAGGCGAGCGCCGACAGAAAGAGCGCCGCGGCGACGCAGAGCAGAACGGTCCGCGTGCCGAGCCATGCGATGAGCACGAACCCGGTGGCGAACGTCCCGACAATCGATCCGAGGGTCGAGAAGGCGTAGATCTTTCCCACCACGCCGCCGCTGGTGTGCAGGTCGGCCAAAGCGAGCTTCACGGTCACCGGGGAAATCGTGCCGAGGAGAAATGCCGGGACGAAGAAGACGCTCACGGCAATGAAGAGCACGCGTGCCAGCAGGGTGGGGGCGAGGCGTTCCACGGCCGGGGAGTTGCCGATCAGATCGGCGAGCGGAGCGATGAACACGGCGGTGGCGCCCGACAAGAGGAAGAGAAACGCCAGGGTGGAGGTGCGCGGCCTGCGGTCGGCGAGCGCTCCGCCGGCCCAGGCGCCGATGCTGATTCCGGCGAGGATCACGCCGATGATGCTCGTCCAGGTGTAGAGCGAGACGCCGACGTACGGCGCCATGATCCGCGCGGCCACGAGCTCGATCACCAGCATGCAGAAGCTGGCGATGAATGCGGCGCTGCACGCGCGCCAGAGAGTCCCGCGCGCGGCTGCCGGCGTGTTCGCGCCGGCAGCCGGAAGCGCCTGTTCGGCTTCGGTCACTTGTGGTATTCGTTGCGGAATCCGGACATCGGCCCGGTGAACCTCGAGAAGTTGATGGTGAACGTGTGGTCCCCGCCCGAGGACACGCTGTAGCTGGAGATCAAAACGTCGTGGAACTCGAAGCGCAGGTACGGCCCGTTGGCGTTCCGCGCGGCCAGCGTGAGCACCGGAAGTTTCTGTTTGGCCCGGAAGTACGGAAGCAGTCCGGCAATCGCCGGACTCCCC
>DATFUW010000467.1:0-6770 GCA_035260605.1 Thermoanaerobaculia bacterium
CGCGCTCTTGTGCGCGGCCATTGGCGGCGTCTGGTTCGTCCTCATTGCCGCCGAGAATCTGCGGTCGGCTCCGGGGGGGCGAGCTCAGACATCTCGAGATCGTCAAGCAGGTGCTGCAGCCGAGTCGTAATTTCGCCGCGCCGGCTGTTCCCGACCACGCGCCCGTCGATCTCCGTTACCGGCATCACCCCCATCGTCGTACTGGTGATGAAGGCCTCGTCGAGGTCGAACAGCTCCGCTTCGCGCGGCGGCCGCTCGTCGACTCGGATTTTCGCGCCAAGGGCCAGGGCGATCACGCGGTTGCGCACCACGCCCGGAAGGATGTGCTCGTCGAGCGGATGGGTGATCACCCTTCCGCCGCTGACGAGGAAGAAGCTCGAGCTGGCGCCTTCGCGTACCATCCCCTCTCCGACCAGCAGGGCCTCGTCGGCGCTCGCGTTCTGCGCCTTTTTTTTCGCCAGGGCGTTCGGCAGCAGGTTCGTGGACTTCACGTCGCAATGCTTCCAGCGGAGGTCGGCGGTGGTGATGACGCGGATGCCGTGCTCCTTCTTCGCCTCGTCGGGAAAGCGGAAGGCGCGCGAGTAGGCCAGCGCCGTGGGCTTCATCCCCGCCGGATAGAAGTGCGTCCGCTGGCTCTCGCCGCGCGAGACTTGCACGTAGACGATTCCTCCGTCGAAGGCTGTCCGCTCGAGGAGCCCGGCGACCACCGTCTGGAACTCGCGCTCCGTCCATGGGATCGGGATGTCGATCTCGCGCAGGCCGTGCTCCATGCGGCGGTAGTGCTCGCCGAGGAAGATCGGCCGTTTCCGCAGGAACTTGAAGACCTCGTAGACGGCGTCGCCGAACTGGAAGCCGCGGTCCTCCACGCCGAGCAGGCGCTCGTCCGTATTGGTGAAGCGGCCGTTGAACCAGAGGGTATCAGGCATTTTGCGATTCGAGGGCCCGGACGATCACCACCGTGCGGTCGTCCTCCGCTTTCCGTCCAAAACGCGCCACCCGGGCCAGAACCTCGCGCGTGATCTGCTCCGCGGAGAGTCCCCGGTCGCGGTTCGACTTGATGTTGCGCTGCAGGCGTTCCAGTCCGAATTCGTTGTCGTGGCGGTCGTGCGCTTCGACCACACCGTCGGAGTACATGCACAGCAGATCGCCCGGTTGGAAATGGACGAATCCGCGGGTGTAGGTCGCGTCCGGAGTCGGTCCGAGCACAGGTCCGCCATACTTCAGCAGCTCAATGCGATTATTGCGCCGCAGCACGAACGGGGGATTGTGGCCGGCGTTCGAGTAGATCAGGATCCCCCCGGTCTCCAACTCCCCGTAGAAGAGCGACACGAACTTGGTGGTCATCCGGCTGCGGTGGATGATCCGGTTCAGCTTCTCGAGCGTGCGGATGATCTTGAAATCGCGGTCGGTGGCCATGCGCAGGCCCATGTAGATGTCGCGGACTACGAGGGCCGCCGGGAGTCCGTGGCCGGACCCGTCGGCGATCGCCAGCCCGAGGATGTTGTCCGAGATGGGGATGAAATCGTAGAAATCGCCGCTGACGATTTCCGCCGGTACGGTGCGCCCCCAGATGTCGAAGCCCTGGTAATGCGGGATGCGCTGCGGCAGGATCGACTGCTGGATCTGCTGCGCCTCGACGATGAGCGACTCGAAACGCTCGGCGCGCAGGCGCTGGTTGACGGCGTAGCGCACGACGTTCAGCGAGAAGAGGATGTCCTCGCGGCTCAGTTGCGGCGAGACGTCGAAGCCGAGGATGTGGGCGTAGTCTTCTCCCGCGGCGATGGCCGCGAAGCGGTGCGATCCGAGCTTCTCCTCCAGGACCGGGTCCACTCCCGGATCGTCCGGATCCATGACCACGATCCCGTTTTCCAGCACCAGCTCGATCGGTTTGTAGTCCTTGGGCACCACGATCCCGAGCGGCGCGTCGCCGGACTGTCCGAAGCGGCCGACCAGCTCGTACGTATCCTCGCCGGTCTCCTCGTAGATCCGTCCGCCGGTGATCCCGAGTTCGTCACGAAAATTCGCGGCGATGGTCTCGGCGATCTGCTCGACGGTCAGACGGCGGTTCCCGGCGTTCTCGATCTGCCCGAGCGTGCGCTCGAGCTGCGTCAGCACACGTTTGTAATCCATTGTGAGGAATGATGGGTGCCGGAAGACGAACGATGAAGGCGCGTGCCGTTCCTCATTCCGCACTCCTCGTTCATCATTTCACTTCAGCTCCACCCCGTCGAGTGGATACGGCGCCTTCACGCCCAGCAGCCCGAGCACCGTCGGATAAATGTCGGCGATGTACGGCGCGCGGTCGGTCTGCAGCTTGCGGTTGTAGAAGAAGATCCCCTTGACGATCTCCGGGTCGACCGAACAGTGGTCGCCGCTCCAGACCTGGTCGTTCGGCTCGATCAGGTCTTTCGGAATCCCGCCGAGCGAGGTCTGCCACGACACGCGATAGCCTTCGTTGTTGGTGACGTAGAGATCGGGAATCATGTTCGGATCGAACTGGCGGTAGATCTCTTCGCGGGCCAGCACGCGACGCACCGGGTGCTCGCCGGTCGCGGGATCGACGATCTGCACCATCTTTTCCTTCAGCTCTTTCTTCAGCGCGTCGTACTCGGCGCCGGGATTGACGATCCCCTGCGCCTCGCGCCCCTTGAGGTTGATGTAGACCTCCCCCAGGCCCATGGCATAGGCGCGCGACTTCGACCAGTCGACGTTTTCCCAGAACTGCCCCTGGTCGAACAGCATCTCCACGTTCTTCGCCTTGACCTGCACACCGGACTTCAGCACGAGATATCCGTTCTCCACGAGCCATGTGTTGTAGTTCACCGCCCTGCGGAACGAGGTGAAGCCGTGATCGGAGAGGATGATCAGCGCGGCGTGGTCCTGCTCCGCGGCCTTCATGGCATCGCCGACGATCGCGTCCATCAGCTCGTACGCCCGCTCGATGGCATCGCCCCACTTCGCCGCAAGCGCCGCGTTGTACGCCGGATGCTTCGGATCGGTCAGGCGCCAGAACACGTGCGCCACGCGGTCGGGGAACTCGAATTGCTGGACGACCAGGTCGCGGTCGCTGTGCAGCGCCTGATCGAAAAACTTCCGGTTCCGCGCCACGGTCCACTGCATGTCGTCCCAGAACATCTGCTCGGTGGCGAACCCCTCGGAAATGGCCCATGTGTCGATCTGCCATCCGAGCGTCTTGTACAGCCCTCCCTCCTTCGCCAGCTCCGGCGCCCAGTCGCTCGGAGTGGAGATGCGGAAGCCGGGCGGCAGGCTGCGGGGATCGAAGTTGATCGGCGAGAGGTAGAGCTTCACCTCGGGCTGCGACGAGATCAGGTGAAACCGGCTGATGCCGTGCACCTTGATCAGCGGATTGAACGGGAAGACGAAGTCCACCCAGTTGCTCCACTCCCCGGCCCGAAGCGTGACCTTCTGCCCGCTGACGGCGATCTCGATCGAGTTGCGGTCGGGGGCCACAGTGATGGTCATGGGGATGGAGATGTACGGCGGCTTGTCGAACAGCTTGTTCGGCGGTCCGACGATCTTCGCGTTGATGACGCCTTTGTTGTCCTCGAGCTGCACGACCTCGATGGAAAACTCGTTCGCGCCCGAGCGGTGAAAATCGAGCTCCGAGGTGAAGTAGAAGGGCTTGCCGACGCGTCCGGAGATGTCGGGAACGCCGAGCCCGGAGAGGAGTTCGCCGTCGGGAAAATCGTGTGCCGGGAAGGTCACCGGAATGTGGATGGAGACGACCTTGTCTCCCGCGCGCGCGGCGACCTCCCAGAATGGAATTCCCTGCCGGCGGTTGATCACGCCCGGACGGGTGAGCGGAAGATAGGTGCGGACGCCCACGAACGCTGCGGCGGCCAGCCCGACGGCCACCACCAGTGCGGCGATCCGCCAGGACCCGCGGAACAGCAGCGCGATCAGCGCGAAGACGATGAAGACGATTGCCGCACCGACCGGTGCGTTGCCCCGCCCGAGGACAAACGGCTCCTTCGTCTCATCGAAGGCGGCGAAGAGCGGGAGATAGGTCTTCGGATCGCGGCGGAGAAAATCGAAAATCCCAGTCCTACCGGGATCCATTCCGGTAGAGAATGTCGACCACGACACCGGCGTCTGCGCGGGAATCGTGGGCCGGAGCGGACGGAAGGTGCCGATGGCGCGGAGCCGCGCCATGTTCGGGAGCTTCCCGTCATCCATCCATTTCTGGGTCAGGCGCGCATCGGCGCCATCGAACCCGAGGACGATGACTTTCGGGGCTGCCTGGGCCGCGCGCGGCAACAGCATCCCCATCAGGAGCAAAATCGGGAGGGCACGCATCAGACCGGCATCATACTTGATAGCCCTTCGACATCAGGAGTGAGCAGATGAACTCTCGTCGTTGCTTCGCAATTCTCGGGATGCTCGTCCTTCTTTCCGCGTGCGGCGGGGAGCATGGGACCGGCGGCGGAGGGAGCGCGAACGATACGCTGGTCATCGCCCTGATGACCTCGCCGACCAACATCGACGCGCGTGTCGGCAACGACAACGCATCGGGACGGGTGTTCGACCTGATCTACAGCGGGCTGATCAAGGTGACGCCCGACATGGGCTACGCCCCCGATCTCGCCGAGAAGTGGGAGACGCCCGACGACAAGACGATCATCTTTCATCTCAATCCGAACGCGAAGTTCCAGAACGGGCAGCCGGTCAAGGCCTCCGACGTGAAGTGGACGTATGACTCGCTCATGGCGCCGGGCTTCGTCAGCTCGAAGAAATCGGGATACGACGCGGTCGATCACATCGAGGCGCCGGACGATCACACCGTCGTCTTCAAGCTCAAGGAGCCGAACGCCGGAATCTTCGCCAACCTCACGCTGGGGATCCTTCCGATGGGGGCGGACACCAACGTCTACCGCACGCATCCCATCGGCGCGGGGCCGTACAAGGTCGTCGATTTCCGGCCGGACGACCGCGTCGTGCTCGAGGCATTCGACCAGTGGGTCGGCGGCACGCCGCACATCAAGCACGTCATCCTGCGCATCATTCCGGACGCCACCACGCGCGTGCTGGAGCTGCGGCGCGGGACCGTGAATTTCGAAGTCAACTCCATCCCCTTCGAGAACATCAACGAATTCACGAACAAACCCCAGTACAAGGTCGTGCGCTCGCCGGGCTCCGTGTATCAGTACATCGCCTTCAACCTCCGCGATCCCATCCTGGCGAAGCTCGACGTGCGCCGTGCCGTGGCGCAGGCCATCGACCGCGAGCGGATCATCCGGGACATCATGCGCGGCTATGCCGAACCGACCGAGACGATGCTGGCCAGGGGTCACTGGGCCCGCGCCAATGACCTGCCGCCCGAGCCGTACGATCCGGCGAAGGCCAGACAACTGCTCGCCCGCGCCGGATACAAGAACGGGTTCTCCGTCGTCTTCAAGACCTCGCAGGACGCCGAAGCGAATCAGCGTGCGGAGGTGATCCAACAGATGCTGAAGCAGGTCGGCATCAACATGCAGATCCAGTCGAACGAGATGTCCACCTTCTTCGCGGACATCCAGAAGGGCAACTTCCAGTTGTATTCGCTGAGCCGGAACGGGGTGCAGGACCCCGACTTCTACTCGGTGATCTTCGACTCGAAGAACCTGCCGCCCGAGGGACAGAACCGCGGTTCGTATCAGAATCCCGAGGTCGACAAGCTGCTGCAGCAGGGGCGCTCGACCTTCGATCAGGCCAAGCGCCGGCAGGCATACGTGCAGGTGCAGAAGATCCTCCAGCAGGACCTCCCCTACATCTCGCTCTACCTGCAGGATAACGTCGCGGTGATGCGCAGCAACATCGACGGCTACGTGCAGTATCCGGCCGGATTCCTGCTGTCGGTCCCGCAGATGACGATGCATTGAGGAGTTGCTCCTCCGCGCGCAGGAGCAATGGTTCCGCGGCGGCCGTCGAACGGCAGCATCCTCGCAGCCCGGATGTCGGCCAGGGGGTGCCGACACGCGAGAATGCCGCCGTTCCACGGTCGCCATCCGGCGGTCGAACGGCAGCACCCTCGCAGCCCGGATGCCGGCCAGGGGGTGCCGACACGCGAGAATGCCGCCGTTCCACGGCCGGAGAGACGACCCGTCGCATCCGAAACTCCGTGACGGGACGAACAACCGGAACCGTGCTCAGCGCGCGGGGGGAGGGCGGATGTCGGTGACGAGCAGCGGGACGAATACGCGGCGGCGCGGCCGGGTGCGTTCCACCACGGCGACGGCCACCAGGGCGATCAAAAGGATGACGGCGGTGACGACGATGGCCACAGTCTCTTCGTACGCGGCCTGACTGCCGTTCAGATCGTCGGAGATCGAGACGATCGGAAACAGAACAGCCAGCACGCAGCCGAGAGCAAGCAGGACGCGTAGCGAACGCCGGGGCGCGGTGAACAGCGCCGCCACGGCGATCGAAAGCCAGAGGAGATTGAGAAGTGTTTCCATCGCGTCGCAGCCGTCAAGTGGCGGCATCTCGCAGCCCGGACGCCGGCTTCAGGGGGTAGCCAGCGCGCGAGAACGCCGCCGCTTCACGTCTGCGAAACTTCGGTCGCAGATTGCGTCAGCGGGCCGGCGGCGAGCGGGGATCCGTGGGAATGGCGACGTGGACGGTGAATGCGCGCATGCGCATTGCGCGCAGGCGCTCGATGGCGAAAAAGGCGACCACCAGTTCCATGATCACCACGAGCGTCGCCGCAGCATCGTTGAGCGTCTGAATGGCGTTGATGTCGTCGCTCGGCGAGATGATCGGGAATAGGACCG
>DATFUW010000468.1:0-3768 GCA_035260605.1 Thermoanaerobaculia bacterium
CGCGGATCTCGGGCCGTTCGACCTCGCCGCGATTCCCCTCGGCCTGGACGACACGCTGGCCCTCGTCTTCGGCCGCGAGGACAGCGGCCTGACGCGCGACGAGATCGTCGCCTGTCAAAGGACCGCGGTCATCCCCACGAACCGGGAGTTCCCGACGATGAACCTGGCGCAGGCCGTCGGCATGTTCTGCTTCGCCTTCGCCACACAGCGCGGCAGACCGGAGCGCGCCGCCGCAGCCAGGGCCGACGCGGCGCTCGTCGAGCGCCTGCACGAGCGCGCGGAGGCGCTGCTGCTGGAGGTGGGATTCCTCCAGCAGAACAACCCCGACCGCATCTACGACGATCTGCGCGCCATCGCCGGCCGAGCCGCACTCGACGAACGCGAGGTCACGATCCTGTTGGGAATCATCCGGCAGATCGAGTGGAAGCTGGCGAATGCGAGCCGTCCAGACACCCGGTGATCATGTGGATGAACTTCTCCAGATCGAACGGCTTGAGGATCGAGTTGCAGACCGCATTGGGCGGGAGCTTCTCCACGCCACGTTTTCCGGCTGCTGTAAAGACGATGATGTGCGGCTTCCGGTCCGGGGGCAACCGTTTCACCCGTTCGATGAACTCATAGCCATTGATCCGCGGCATCATCAGGTCGAGCAGGACGAGATCGAAGCCGCCGTTACTGCTGAGCTTCTCCAGTCCTGCAGCGCCGTCCTCGGCGAGATCGACATCGAACTTCATCCGCTTGAGGACGGCCTGGAGAAGGACGCGAATGGCTAGATCATCGTCGATTACCAGTATTTTGCGGCCGCTGCCGTCGATCCTGGAGATCATGTTTCCCGTTTCGGACATTGCGAACTTCATACCGGCCTGATGCTTTCCGGTTATCGTCAATCAGGGTAGCAAGTTTGCTTCGAATGAGTGAAGAACAGGCCACGGAGTTCCCCTTCCGCCCCTGGGTGCGCCGGGCGGGGTGGTCGATCGTGCTCGTCGCGGGGTTTGCAACTGCTGCAATTCTCGCCGCGCTGCTGCTGTCGCCGGCGGCGCGGTTCGGATGGATCGGGGAGCGGTTCGTCTGGGTCTACATCGGCACGCTGTGGCTCGGCGGGCTGAAGATCGTGCTCGATACGCGGCGTCCGGTCACGGAGATCGACGGGCAACGTCTGGTCGTGCGGTCGCTGCATCAATTCGTGACGCGGCGGATCGGCTGGGAGGCCATCCGTGGGACGGAGCAGAGCGGCGATCGGCTGATCGTCTGGTTCGAAGCGCCGCGGGGGATGCGCTTCGTCGCGCTCAACCTCAATCTGATCAAGGGACGCCGAGAGTTCCTGCGACAGCTCGAGGAGAAGCTCGTCTCCATGGGCTTCGCCGAGCGGACGGTCGAGCGGTCGCGGTACTTCTCCCCTCGTGATTCCGCACAGGCGAAGCGCGGCGAAGAGTCTCCAGATGCGAACGGGCGCGGAATTTGAGATCCTTCGCCGTCTCCGCGCCTCAGGATGACGACGTGCCATGAGCATCCGCCAGGAAATCGAAACGCTGCGCGCCGAGCTCGAGCGGCACAACCGCTTTTACTACGAGGGGGCGCCGGAGATCAGCGATTATGAGTTCGATCAGCGGATGCGCCGGCTGCAGGAGCTGGAGGCGGAGCATCCGGAGTTGGCCGATCCGAACTCACCCAGCCAGCGGGTTGGCGGCGTGCCGATCGACGAGTTCCGCACGGTCGTGCATGACCCGCCGATGCTGTCGATCGAGAACGCCTACTCGGTGGACGAGCTGCGCGAGTGGGACGCGCGCGTGCAGCGAGGCCTCGGGCTGGAGCGGATCGAATACGAGGCGGAGCTGAAGATCGACGGCGTATCGATCGATCTGCTCTATGAAAACGGGGAGCTGACCCGTGCCGCCACCCGCGGCGACGGGGTGCGCGGCGACGACGTCACGCCGAACGTCCGCACCGTCCGCGCGCTGCCGCTGAAAGTCGGGCGCCGTTTCCGGCGCGTCGAAGTGCGCGGCGAGGTCTTCATCCGCAAGGAGGACTTCGCCCGTCTCAACGTACAGCTCGAGGAAGCGGGGGAGGAGCCGCTCGCGAATCCGCGCAATGCCGCCGCCGGATCGCTCCGCCAGAAAGACCCGAAGCTCGCCGCACAGCGGCACCTCAGCGCGTACCTCTATCACCTCGTCGCCGCGGATGATCTCCGCGTCGAATCGCAGTGGTCGGCGTACGCCCTGCTCGAAGAGCTCGGCTTGCCGCTCAATCCGCAGCGCACGCTCTGCGCATCGCTCGACGCGGTGGAGGCGTTCATCGAACAGTGGCACGAGAAGCGGCACGAGCTGGCGTTCGAGATCGACGGGATCGTCGTCAAGGTCAATCGGCGCGAGCAGCAGCTCGAGCTCGGCGCCACCTCGAAGGCTCCGCGCTGGGCGGTAGCCTATAAGTACCCGCCCGAGGCCGCGCAGACCATCGTGCGGGCCGTCAATCTCTACGTCGGGCGGACCGGGACCGTCACGCCGGTGGCGGAATTCGATCCGGTGCGCATCGGCGGCACGAAGGTGGTCAACGCCTCGCTGCACAACTTCGACGAGCTCGCGCGCAAGGACGTGCGCATCGGTGACACGATCGTCGTGGAAAAGGGAGGCGACATCATCCCCAAGGTCGTCGAGGTGCTGAACGACCAGCGGCCGAAGGGGACGCGCGCGGTCCGTCCGCCGAAGCGCTGCCCCGTCTGCCGGCAGCCGCTCCACCGCTTCGAAGACGAGGTGGCCATCCGCTGCATCAATCAGGGATGCCCGGCCATCGTGCTGCAGTCGATCACCCACTTCGGATCGCGCAAGGCGATGGACATCGAAGGGCTCGGATGGCAGACCGTGCAAGCGCTGCTCGACGCGGGACTGGTCACCGACTACGCGGCGCTCTACGAGCTGACGGTCGATCAAGTCGCCGCGCTGGAGCGCAAAGGGGAAAAGTCGGCGAAGAATCTGATCGAGAACATCGAGCGCTCGAAAAACGCCGAGCTGTCCCGACTCATCTTCGCCATCGGCATCCGCATGGTCGGCGAGCGCGCGGCGAAGCTCCTCGCCGACCGCTTCCGCTCCATCGACGCCCTGATGAACGCCACCGCCGAGCAGCTCGTCGAAGTGCCGGAGATCGGACCGAAAGTCGCCGAGTCCGTCACGTTCTACTTCTCGGTCCCGGCCAACCGCGAGCGGATCGAGGGGATGAAGCGCCTGGGAGTGAATCCGCAGAGCACCGCCGTGGCCACCGGCGACCGTCTCGCGGGAAAGACGATCGTGGTCACCGGGACGCTGACGCGATTCTCCCGCGACGAGATCCACCGCCTGATCGAGCGGGAAGGCGGCAAGGCGTCGGGTTCAGTGTCGTCGAAGACGTCGTATCTGGTAGCCGGCGAGGCCGCCGGCTCCAAGCTCGACAAAGCGAAATCCCTCGGCGTCCCGGTGCTGAGCGAGGACGAGTTCCTCGCGATGCTGGGCCTCTAGTGTGGTGAGTCAGAGATACGCAGCATTTCGCTGGTGCCGCTTGCGGCTGAGATGCAAGGAGCGAGGAGGAGGCGATGTGGGCACATCGTTGACGACGAGCGACGCCGCAGATCGGCCGCAACCGGCACCAGCCCGGAGGGTTGCGGCCGGCGACGGGCCGTCTGCTTCGTTGCCGCTCCTCGACGATGTCCCGCATCGCCTACGTCGCGGCGCCTCACATCCGGCCCGTCGGCGCCCGCAACGAAATGCTGCGTATCTCTGACTCACCACACTAGGGAAGCTC
>DATFUW010000469.1:0-3797 GCA_035260605.1 Thermoanaerobaculia bacterium
AGGAGCGGCGCATGCGCACCGAGAGCAATCCGGTGGGGCGCCTGATCGAGCAGTTCCTGGAGACGGCGTTCAGCGCGCACGCCTATCGCCAGCCGACGGTCGGCTGGCCCTCGGACCTGCGCACGTTCTCCGCGACCGACGCCGCGGCGTTCTACAAAAAGTACTACGTGCCGGCGGACCTCGTCGTGGCGGTCGTCGGCGACGTGAAGGCCTCGCAGGTCATCCCGATCGTCGACAAGTATTTCGGCCGGCTGCCGAAGGAGCCGCTCCCGCCGCCGAACCGCACCATCGAACCGCCGCAGATCTCGGAACGGACCGTCGTGTTGCACGAGGCGGCGCAGCCGTTCTATGTCGAGGGCTACCACCGCCCCGCGGCCACCGATCCCGACAACGCGACGTACGACGTGCTGGAGATGCTGATGTCGAACGGGCGCACCTCGCGGCTGTACCGCTCGCTGGTGCGCGACAAGAAGATCGCCGCAGCGGCCGCCGGATTCAACGGCTTCCCTGGTGAGAAGTACCCGAACCTCTTCGTCGTCTTCGCAGTCCCCACGCCCGGCCATACCGCAGCCGAGATGGAGCCGGCGATCCACGAGGAGATCGCCAAACTGCAGAACGAGCCCGTCTCCGCCGAGGAGCTGCAGTCGGTGAAGACCCGCGCCAAGGCCCAGCTCATCCGCCAGCTCGACAGCAACTCCGGACTGGCGCTGCAACTGGCCGCATATCAGACGCTCTACGGCGACTGGCGGGAGCTGTTCCGCGAAGTCGACGAGATCGACAAAGTCACCCCCGCCGACGTGCAGCGCGTAGCCAGGACGCTGTTCGTCCCGAGCAACCGGACGGTGGGCATGATCGAGTCGGCGAAGCCCGCGGCGGCGCCGGCCAAGGGAGGCGAACGATGAACACCCTTCGCAGAACGGCAGTGGCCGCGGCCGCGGCGCTCCTCTCGATCTCCACGGCCTTCGCCCAGATCCCCCAGAGTTACAAGAACATCAAGATCCCGCAACTGCACGCCATGACGCCCGAGAAGCCGCGGCGCGTCGAGCTTCCGAACGGAATGCTCATCCTGCTGATGGAGGACCACGAGCTGCCGCTGATCCGCGGAACGGCACGCATCCGCGGCGGTGAGCGCGACGTCCCCGCCGCGAAGGCGGGCCTCATCGGCATCTACGGCCAGGCCTGGCGCACCGGCGGCACGGTCGACAAGACCGGAGATCAGCTCGACGACCTTCTCGAAGCGCGCGCCGCGAAAGTCGAGACCAACGGCGGCGACGACTCCACATTCATCCGCATGGACATGCTCAAGGGCGACTTCGACACGGTCTTCCCGATCTTCGTCGAGCTGCTCCAGCATCCCGCCTTCCGCCAGGACAAGGTGGACCTGGCGAAGACCCAGGCGAATACTGCCATCGCCCGGCGCAACGACGACCCGATGGCCCTCGGCCAGCGCGAAGCGGCGAAGCTCGGCTACGGCGCGGAATCGCCGTATGCCCGCGAAACGGAGTACGCCACCATCGCCGGCATCACGCGCGACGATCTGATCGCCTTCCACGACAAGTACGTCCACCCGAACAACATCATCCTGGGGATCGTCGGCGACTTCGATTCCGCTGCGATGGAGGCCAGGCTGCGCCAGACGTTCGAGTCGTGGCCCCGAGGCTTCGAGGCCCCCAAGGCCGCGCCCACGGATATCCATCCCGCCAAACCGGGCATCTACTTCATCAAGAAGGACGATGTCACGCAGAGCAACATCTATCTGGTGCATGAAGGCATCGTCCGCGACAACCCCGACTACTACCCGCTCGTGGTCATGAACGAGATCCTCGGCGGCGGCTTCTCGGGGCGGCTGATGAACCAGATCCGCTCGAAGATGGGCCTGGCTTACGGCGTGAGCGGCGGCGTCGGCGCCGACTGGGACCACCCCGGACTGTTCCGCGTGTGGATGGGAACGAAGAGCGGCTCGACCATCGAGGCCATCAACGCCCTCCGCGGCGAGATCGGAAATCTGGAGACCGTCCCCTTCACGCGCTCGGAACTGACGCAGGCCAAGGAGTCGATCCTCAACGCTTTCGTCTTCACCATGGACTCGAAAGCCAAGATCCTCAACCAGCAGATGACGCTCGCCTTCTACGGATATCCGGTCGATTACTGGGACCAGTACGCCGAGCACATCCGCGGCGTGAACACCGAGGACGTCACGCGGGTGGCGAAAAAGTACGTGCATCCGAACCAGTTGCGGCTGCTCGTGGTCGGCAAGCCCTCCGACTTCGACAAGGAGCTCAGTTCGCTCGGTCCGGTTTCGACGATCGACGTGACCATCCCCGAGCCGGGAGCGAAGGCAGCCGGCGCGGCGCCCGCCGCCAGCACGCCGGAAGGGGTTGCGCTGGCGCACAAGGTCGAGAGCTTCGTCGGCGGAAAGGCGGCGATCGCCGCCGTGAAGTCGATGAAGGAGACCGGCACGATGCAGATGCGCGGTCCGCAGGGCCCGATCGACGTCGAGGTTGAGACGCTGACGGAGTTCCCCGAGTCGCACCGCCAGGTGCTGAAGACGCCGATGGGAGAGATGACGGTCGTCTCCACTCCGGACGCGGCGTTCATGACGTCGCCGATGGGGTCGCGTCCGCTGCCGGAGTCGCAGCGCGAGGCCATGCGCAAGGAAAGCCGTCAGGACCTGCTCAACGTGCTGCGAAACATCGACAACCCGGCATACACGTTCGCCATCACCGGGACGCAGCTCATCGACCAGGTCAACGCGCAGGTGCTCGACGTGAGCGCGGACGGCTCCGCGTTCCAGTGGCTCGTCGATCCGACCAGCGGCCGCGTGCTGCGGAAGATCTCGCAGGGCCGCATGGGCGAGACGGTCACCGAGTACACGGAGTGGAAGACCTTCGGCGGAGTCAACCTGCCGGTGGCGTTCACGGTCACGTCGGGCGGTCAGCCCGGCGGCGGCGGGAAGATCGCCACGGTGGAAATCAATCCGCCGATTCCGCCCGACACGTTCAAACAGTCGGAAAAGAAGTGAGTGATGTGCGGCGCCGGCTCCCGAGCCGGCGCCGTGTTCACTTTCCCGCGGTCTTCGCCTGGGCGATGCGCATGAGCGCGACCGCGATGTCGTGCAGCGAGTGGATCACGCCGACCTGAAACGCGGACGGCGCCTCGCCGGCCGCACACGCGCAGGTATTGCACGGGCCGCCGCGGCCGCCGTCGTGGTTGTCCATCGGGTGCCCACAGGCACAGGAGTCCTTCGCCAGTTGCATCGAAACCTCCGCTCAGAGTGCATCGGCGATTCGCCGGGCGATCAGAGCATAACCCTCATTGCCGGGATGGAAGCGGTCGAACGACAGCCGGTCCTTCCACTTGAAGAGATCGGCGGTCTGCACGACGACGACGTTCGGATCGCGGGCGAAGCGCTGCATCAGCTTCGCGTTCCAGTCGCTGATCAGCGGCGCCAGCGTGCGCCCGAACGGGGTGGAGGCGAAGGGGTCGTAGAGTCCGATCACGAAGATCTTCGCGCCCGGACTGGCCCCGCGAATCTCCTCCACGGCCGTGGACACGCGCGCCAGCACGCCGTCGAGGACCGCCTGCGGGTCCGGCGGCGGCGCACTGCCCCAGTTGTTCTCCCCCCAGAGGTCGTTGCCGCCGATGGAGACGACGATCACGTTCGATTCGCCGAGGAGGATGCGGACGTTGCGGCTGCGCAGCAGCGCGAGCAGATCGCCGGTACGCGCGCCGTCGACGGCGAGGTTCACGAGGTCGCGCGTGGGGACGTGTCGGGCGCGGAGGTCCTCGACGAGACG
>DATFUW010000470.1:0-4033 GCA_035260605.1 Thermoanaerobaculia bacterium
TGGAGCTGCGCGGCGGGCATCGAACCGCCGGGAAGGATGAACGCGATGAGCTGCGGCAGCTCGGCCTCCATGGCGTCGATGGCCTTCTCCAGCGCTTCGATGCGCGGCTCGGCGACGCCGTGGAAGCGGTTCGATCCGGGCGAAGCGAGATAGGCGCCGATCTCGAAAAGGTCCGACTGGATCTCGTGAAGTTGCGTGTCGATCGGAGACGACGGCCACGCGGCGCGCGCCACGCCGATGACGGAATTCAACTCGTCGGTCGTGCCGTAGGCCTCGATGCGGGGATCGTGCTTGGCGATGCGTGCGCCGCCGAAGAGCGAGGTTTCTCCGCTGTCGCCGGTCCGCGTGTAGATCTTCACTCGGACTCGAGCTGCCGGATGCGCTCCTTCACCACCGTTTCGGCGAGGTCCGGAATCACTTCCCAGGCGATGTTCTTCACTACCTGATCCGACATGAGCTGCACCACGCGGCGTGCGATGCGGTCGACCTCATCCTCGCTCAGCTTGCCGGCGGGAGCGGCGGTCTCGTGCGCTGCCGGTTCGGCGGCGGGCACCGGTGCGGGTGGCAGCGGGGGAGCGGCGGTCACCTTCTCCAGCTCTTCGAAATTCATCTTCTGGAAGGCGCGGGTTTCGCCGCCGAACGCCGGGGCCGGCTCGCTCCACGGCAGCGATTCCGATTGCGCCGCGGGCGCCGGGGCGGGCGGCTCCGCGTGTGCCGACGGGGGGGTCGGGTTCGTGTCCCATGGCGCGGGCTCGGAGGCCGCCGGCGGTTCCGGTGCGGCGGGCTGCTGCGCCGATTGCGAGATCTGCTGCAGGTCGCCGAACGTCATGCGCGGGAAGGCGCGCGTTTCACCGCCGGCAGGAGCCGCCTGCTCCCACGGGAGCGACTCGGGCTCGGGGGCGGGAGGCGCTGCTGGCGGCGCTGCGGACGGGGCGGAAAGCGGTTCGTTGGCCGCCTTCTGCAGTTCGTCCATCCCCATCTGCGGGAAGGCGCGCGTCTCTCCCGACGGCGCGGCCTCGTCCCACGGGGCGGTCGATTCCGACTCGGGCATTGCCGCTTCCGGTCCCGGAGCGGCGGGGGGCGCGGCCATCTTCTGCAGCTCCTCGAAACTCATCTTCGGGAAGGCACGGGTCTCGAGCGCCGGCGCGGGGCTTTCTTCGAACGGAGTCTCCGCCGCGGGCGACGGAGGCGGCGGTGCCGACGCTCCGGCGAAGATCTCGCCGGACGGCGGGAAGGTGCCGGTGGCGAACGATGACGGCTGCGGCGTGTCGACGGGCTCCGGCTCGGCGGGAGCAGGCTCGGCGGCCGGTGTGGCCTGCGATTTCGCCTGTTCGATCAGCTCTTCGACTTTCTGAATCAGGCTCTGCGATTCGAATGGCTTGGTGACCACCGCATCGCAGCCCGCCTTGTCGGCGCGGTCGGGGTCGAACGGCTCGAATGTTCCGGTGAGCAGAACCACCGGGATCCCGCGGAATTCGGGATGCGACTTGATGTACTCGCAGACCTCGTAGCCGTTCTTTTCCGGCATGATGATGTCCGACAGGATGATGTCGGGCCGCATCTCGGAGAGTTTCTGGATGGCTTTGTTGCCATTGTTGACGGCGGTGACTTCGTAGTCCCCGTCCGAGAAGGTCAGTTCGACGACCTTCTGAATGGTGATGCTGTCATCTGCCAGGAGGATTCGCTTGGCCATGAATTCGCACTCCGCCTTGTTTTGGCCAACTGTAGCAGAAGAACGGAGTTGTGTCGCACATGCGTGATGGGCAAGGTTTTCTGATCTACGGCCATCGCGGCAGCCCGCGGCTGCAGAAGGAGAACACGCTGGCCTCGTTCGAGGAGGCGCTGCGCGGCGGAGCCGACGGGTTCGAGACCGACTTACGCCTGCTGCAGGACGGGACGACGATTCTTTTTCACGACGACGAAGTGCGGGGGAAGGCGGTGGAATCGCTGACGGCGGCCGATCTCGCGCGCCGCGGATACCGGGTCCAGCCGCTGCGCGATCTCGCCGGCTTCGTCGGACGCGCGCGGATGGTCCTGGAGGTCAAGCGCGGCGGCTGGGAGCAGCGGCTCATCGAGGAGGTCGGCGCGTGGAGCGACATCGTCGTGGCCTCGTTCGATCACGCCATGATCGGCGAGCTGGCTCGCCGCAAAGCACCGTTCCCCCTCGGCATCACGTTTTCCGCGGTGCTCGCCGACCTGCCGGCGTACGCACGGCGGCTCGGCGCGAGCTGGTGTTATCCCGACTTCCGGCGGGTCGATGCGGCACTCGTCGCGTCACTGCACGACGCCGGAATCGCCGTCGTGCCATGGACCGTGAACCGGCGGCGCGACTGGGACCGCATGCGGCAGACCGGCTGCGATGGAATCATCACCGACGTGCCGGCGAAGGCGGTCGCCTGGCGCGACGGGGCCGCGTAACGCTCGTGCGTGCTACACTTTCGCCTCTACCCATTCAGCTCCAGCGGGAGGGCGGACATGAAGACCTGGGAATACAAGATCATCAACGTCCGGTCGGAGAACTATTCGATGGATCCTCGCCGGGCCGAGGAGCTCAACCGGCTCGGTGACGACGGCTGGGAGCTGGTGAGCATCACCTCGATCAATTTCAAGACCGGCGCGACCGACCATATCGGGATGGTATTCAAGAGAGAAAAGCAGAGTTCCTGACGATGCATAAAGGAACGATTCCCCGTTCCTCGTTTCCCGTTGATTTCTGCTATCGTCCGGCCCCGCCGTGCCACCGTCCACCCGCCCATTCCTGATCCTCATCGTTCTCGACGGATTCGGCTGCCGTAAAGCTCGGAAATGGAATGCGATCGCCGAGGCGCGGATACCGCGGTTCGATGCGCTGTTCCGCGATTCGGCCTGGACGACGCTCAATGCATCGGGCAACGCCGTGGGGCTTCCGGCGGGACAGATGGGCAACTCCGAGGTCGGACACCTGAACATCGGCGCGGGGCGGATCGTCGATCAGGACATCGTGCGGATCAGCAAGGCGATCGAGCGCGGAGAACTGCGGACCAACCCGGTGCTGGTCGACGGGGTGAAGCGGAGCCGGGCCGTGCATTTCGCGGGGCTCCTCTCCGACGGGGGCGTGCATTCGCTGCAGTCGCATCTGTACGGGCTGATCGACGCCGCGCTGGCCATCGGCGCAAAAGAGATCTTCGTTCACGCCATCCTCGACGGCCGCGACACGCCGCCGAAGTCGGCCGAGCTGTATCTCGGGCAGCTCCTCGAGTTCCTGTCGGACAGGCCGAAGGCGCGTCTGGCGACGATCATCGGCCGCTACTACACGATGGACCGCGACAAGCGGTGGGAACGCGTCCAGCGCGGCTACGACCTGATGACCCTCGGCGTCGGAACCGAAACGAAGGACCCGCTCGAAACCGTCCGCCGTTTCTACGAACAGGGCGTCACCGACGAGTTCATGGAGCCGATCTCCATCCTCACGCCGGACGGCGCGCACCGCGGCCGGATCGAAGACGGCGACGCGCTCGTCTTCTTCGATTTCCGCGCCGACCGGATGCGGCAGATCGTCACCGCGTTCAAGGACGACGACTTCTCCGGCTTCCACCGCGCCGTGCACCAGAAAATATCGATCATTACCATGAATCAATATCGTGAAGACTTCGGGCTGCCGGTGCTCTTTCCGCCGGTGGAAGTCAGGAACTACCTCGGCCAGGTTCTCTCGCATGCCGGGCTCAGGCAGTTGCGCATCGCCGAGACGGAGAAGTACGCCCACGTCACGTTCTTCTTCAATGGCGGGTCCGACCAGCAGTCGCCCGGCGAGGATCGCGTGCTGATCCCTTCTCCCAAGGTGGCCACGTACGATCTGAAGCCGGAGATGTCGCTGCCGGAGATGACGGACCGCGTCGTGCAGGAGATCGGAAAGCGAAGCTACGACGTGATCATCCTCAACATCGCCAATCCGGACATGGTCGGGCACACCGGCGTGGAGTCCGCGGCGGTCAAGGCCGTGGAAGCGACCGACACCGCGGTGGGACGGATCCTCGACGCCGTGGCCAAGGTCGAC
>DATFUW010000471.1:0-5144 GCA_035260605.1 Thermoanaerobaculia bacterium
GGGGAAGGTGTCCGAGCTGATCGGCGAAGACCTCTCGCTCATGATGGGCGATCTCGGACATAGCCGCTTCCGCGATGCATTCACGCGGCTGGGGGGAGTTCTGGAAGGCCTTCGCCGCCGTGCAAAGTGAACGGGCGGGCACTCTCGGAGGCGAGCCGCTCGAGCTCCCGGCGAGTCTTTGCGAGATCGAGCTCCCCATCGTGTCGCCGTACGATGCGTCCGTCGCGGCCGATCACGAACAGCACGGGGAGGCCGAGGATGCCGCCGTACTGCTTCGCCAGTGCCGCGTCGCCGATCACGACCGGGTAGTTCATCTTGAACTCGCGCTGGAAGTCGCGTACGGCGCCGGCGTCGTCGTCGAGCGAAATCCCGATGATCTGTACGCCGCGGTTCCGGTATTTCGTCTGCAGGTCGATCAGCCGCGGGATCTCCGCGCGGCACGGCGCGCACCACGTCGCCCAGAAGTCGAGCAGCACGACCTTTCCCCGATAGGCGGCGAGATCGATCGTCCGCCCTTCGAGGTCGGGGAGGGCGAATCGCGGGGCCATCGCTCCCGGCTTCGCCGACCCGAGCAGCAGCACCGCGGCGAGCAGCAGCAGAACCGGGCGTCTCAATGCTCGCCCGTGGCCACCGGATATCCCTGATCGACCCAGTCCTTTCCGAAGTTGTGCGCGATATAAAGCACCTTCACGTTCGTGAAGGCCATCGCGTGGAGCGCCTCCCATGCCGGGTTCACGTTCGGACAGCGTTCCCACGGGCAACAACCGCAGTAGAGCACGATGGCCTGCGTCCGTGGCAGCGGCTCGAGGCGATGGCGCAACTGCTGGAGGGCCTCCGGCTTCGAGGCCGGGCCGATGTACTCCGATCCGGGGATGTGGGCCTGGGTGTAGAGCACGCGGAAGCCGACCTGAATCATCAGCGGCTTCTCGCCGGACTTCAGCATGCTCGCCAGCTCGGCTGGCTGCACTGTCGGCGGCGCGTCTGCGGCCACCGCCGCGATCGGGATCAGAACTGCCAGAAGGAGAGGAGTCACTCGCATAGGGGTCAGGTCTACACTTCGATGGTTTTCTCCAGGTAGTAGAGCCGGAAGAAGGCACGCCTCAGAGGGGCTGTTTCATTTCACCACAAGATGCCAGAATTTTCGCTACTGAGTGTAGAAAAACATCGAAGTGAAGATGTGACCCCATAGTATGAACGTGCTCGAGGCGCTGCAGCGCCGCTTTCCCGATTCGTCGAAGACCACGCTCCGCCAGATGTTGCAGGGGGGGCGGGTGCGCGTGCACGGCGCGATCGAAAAGAACGCCAAGCGCGAGGTGGACTCCGAAGCGTCGGTCGTAGTCGTCTCGCGATCGGAGGCGGTTGCGCTGCCGGAAGGCCTCTCGATCCTCCACGAGGATGACGACGTGATCGTGGTCTTCAAGGAGCACGGCCTGCTGACGGTGGCCACAGAGCGCGAACGCGAGCAGACGGCCGAGGCCTACCTCGGCGAATACCTCCGCGAGAAGCGCCAGGGGAGGATCCATGTGGTGCACCGCATCGACCGCGAGACTTCGGGCGTGCTGGTGTTCGCCAAGAACTTCGGCGCGCGCGAGTCGCTGAAGGAGCAGTTCGCGGAGCACAGCATCGATCGGGTCTACATCGCGCTCATCGAGGGTGCCATGCCGCAGGCGTCCGGCACGATCCGCTCACACCTCCTCGAACGGCGCGACCTGCGGATGCAAAGCGTCGAGGGAGATCCCGAAGCGAAGTTCGCCGTCACACACTACCGCACGGTGCGCACGTCCGGCCGCTATTCGATGCTGGAGGTGCGCCTCGAGACGGGGCGCAAGAACCAGATCCGCGCGCATCTGTCGGAAGCAGGCCACCCGATCGTCGGCGACCGGTTCTACGGCAGCACCGTCAATCCGCTAGGCCGCCTCGGCCTCCACGCGAAGACCCTCGCGTTCACTCATCCCACGACCGGCAAGCGACTCACCTTCAGCGCCGAAACTCCGCCGGCGTTCGCGCACCTGCCTATGTGAAGGAAATCGAAAGCCGGCTGCCCTCTTCGCGATAGATCGTGTCGACGAAGCGGATGGTGTTCGTCTTCAGGGCCATGAACAGCGACGACGTACGGAGGCCGCCACCGAAGAAGCGGACGCCGCGCAGCAGGTCGCCGTCGGTGACGCCGGTGGCGCAGAAGATGATGTCGTTTCCGGCGGCCAGCTCCGCGGTGTCGTAGATCTTGTTGCCGTCAGTGAAGCCCATGGACTTGAGCCGCTCTTCCTGCCATTTCTCGAGCGGCTTGAGGCGGCCCTGCATGCGTCCGTTGAGGCAGCGCATGGCAGCGGCGGTGAGCACGCCCTCCGGCGCGCCGCCGATGCCCATCGCTGCATGGATGCCGGTGCCGCGAACCGATGCGGCGATGCCGCCGGAGAGATCGCCGTCACTGATCAGCTTGATGCGCGCCCCCGCCTCGCGGATCTGGGCGATCAGATCGTGATGCCGCTCGCGGTCGAGCACCACGACGGTCAGTTCGTCGATGTCGCGTTCGAAGGCCTCGGCGATGTGACCGAGATTTTCCTGCACCGAGCTCGTGAGGCTGACCCGTTCCGCAGCGGTCGGCCCGACGACGATCTTGTCCATGTAGACGTCGGGCGCGTTCAGCAGCCCTCCCTTTTCCGAGGCGGCGAGCACGGCGATGGCATTCGCGGCGCCGGTGGCGCAGAGATTGGTTCCCTCGAGCGGATCGACGGCGATGTCGATCTCCGGGTAGATCTCCCCCTCGGTCCATCCGCGGCCCAGTGGCTCGCCAACATAGAGCATCGGCGCCTTGTCCCGCTCCCCTTCACCGATGACCACCGTCCCGCGCATCTTCAGGCGGTTCAACTCCTCACGCATCGACTCGACGGCGACCTGGTCCGAGTACTTCCGCTTGCCGTAACCCATCGTGCGCGCCGCGGCGATCGCCGCCTTCTCGGTCACACGAAGAAATCCGATCTCCAGGCTCGATTCCATAGGCCGGGCACTGTAACAGAAAAAATGTGTACGATCGCGGCATGCGCCGGCTCTGGATCTGCATCGGGTTCGGGCTTCTTGTGGCCGTTTACACGGCGGTGATCGCCGGCCGCACGTCCATGGCAGCGGGAGGATCCGACAGCTCCGGGTATCTGAACGAGGCGCGGCTCATGACTCAGGGACGCGCGAGCATTCCGCTCACACCGCTGCGGAATCTGCACATCGGCGGGGACTGGGCGTGGGTCTTCACGCCGCTCGGATTCCGCCCGTCGCTCGATTCGCACTCCATCGTGCCGACCTACCCGCCGGGATGGCCGGTACAACTCGCCGCGGCGGCGCTCGCCGGCGGGTGGCAGCGCCTGCCGTTCGTCCTGGCACCGCTCAGCGCCGGGGTCACGCTGCTGCTCATGTTCCTCTTCGCGCTGCAACTCGGGCTCGAGGAATGGCTGGCCGTCGCGGCGGCCGCCATCCTCGCCGTCTCCCCCGTGTTCATCATGTTCGCTCTGCAGCCGGTGACCGACGTGGTGGCCACCTCGTGGGTGCTGGCGGCGATGGTCGCCGCACTCGCTTCCGAGCGTCGCGCTGGGTGGGCGGTGGCGGCCGGAGTGGCCTTCGCCGTCAGCGTCTGCGTCCGCCCGGCCGACGTCCTGCTGGCCATACCACTCCTGTTCGCTCTGAAACTGCGGCCGCGCGCGATCGCCATCGCCGCGGTCTCGGCGCTGCCGATCGGGATCGCACTGGCTCTCTGGCAGAACGCGCTCTATGGCAGCCCGTTCCGCACCGGATATGGCGACGCCGCGCCGTTGCTGTCGTGGAGGAACCTGCCGACGCACGTCCCGCACTATGCGTTCTGGCTCGCGGTGCTGCTGACGCCGTTCATCTTCCCGGGGGGACTATTCATCGCCGCCGACCGCCGCGCTCCGCGCACGATGCTGCTGTCGTGGTTCGCCGTCTTCTTCGTCTTCTATTGTTTCTACGGCCCCTACGAGACGTGGTGGTACACGCGATTTCTGCTCCCCGCGTTTCCGCCGCTCATTGCCGGCTTCCTGCTGCTGGTCCGGCGGAAGCGGGCGGTGGCGGCAGTGCTGATCGCCGTGGTCCTCGCGGTGGGCGTCTTCGCCAGCCGCCGGTTCTCCGTACTGTCGTTCGGGGAAGGGGAGTCGGTCTATCCGGAAGCCGTGCTTGGAAGCGAACGCATCCTTCCGCGCGACGCGATCGTCATCTCCATGCAGATGAGCGGCGCGTTTCTCTACTACTCCGGCCGCCTCACGGTCCGCTGGGACAACCTCGACAACGATCGCTTTCAGCTCCTGCGCGCGTATGCCGGCGCGGCGAATCTGCACTGGTACGCATTGCTCGCCGACTTCGAGCTGGAGGACATGAAGGGAAGGCTGAAGGGCACCTGGACGCCGATTGCCCGGTTTCGCGACGTGACGCTGTATCGGCTCGACTCGTGACGCGGCGCTTACTTCTTCGCCGCCTGCGCCGCCCGCCGCTCCGTCGCTTCCTTCTCCGCCTGCGCGCTCATCGGCGGGTTGTAGGCCGGAATGCCGGTGACCATCTCGCCGATGATCAGATTGTGGATGTCGTGTGTCCCCTCGTAGGTCTTCACCGACTCGAGGTTCATCATGTGGCGGATCACGGGATACTCGTCGGAGATCCCGTTCGCCCCGAGGATGTCGCGGGCCATGCGCGCGCACTCGAGGGCGATGTTCACGTTGTTCATCTTGACCATGGAGACATGCTGCGGCTTGAGTTTCCCCTGATCTTTCAGCCGCGCGGTCTGCAGCACGAGCAGTTGCCCTTTGGTGATCTCGGTAATCATCCATGCGAGCTTGTTCTGGACGAGCTGGTGGGAGGCGATCGGCTGGCCGCCGAACTGGATGCGCGACTTCGAATACTCGAGTGCCGTGTTGTAGACGCCCATCGCCGCGCCGAGGGCACCCCAGGCGATGCCATAACGGGCCTGCGTCAGACACGACAGCGGATATTTCAGGCCATTCGTCTCCGGCAGGAGATTGTTCGCCGGGATGCGGCAGTCCTCGAAAAAGAGTTGCGACGTGACCGAGGCGCGGAGCGAGAACTTGCCCATGTGATAGGCGGTGGAGAACCCGGGCGTCCCTTTCTCCACGAGAAATCCGCGGACC
>DATFUW010000472.1:0-17061 GCA_035260605.1 Thermoanaerobaculia bacterium
AACAAGGACGTCGGCATGACGTGCGGCGGCGTGGTGAAGCTCTATTTCGAGTCGCACAACGCGCGGCGCTGGAACATCGTGGTCTTCGGTGCCGGTCACGTGGCAAACGCACTCATCACGCTGCTGGTCCACTTCGACTGCGCCGTCACCTGCATCGATCCGCGGAAGGAATGGCTGGAGAAGCTCCCGCGGTCCCCGAAGCTGACGGCGATCGAGACGAGCGACATGGCCTCGGTCGTGAGCCGGCTGCCGGACGATGCCTTCGTCGTGCTGATGAGCATGGGCCACGCCACCGATCTCCCCGTGCTTCTGGAGATCCTCCGCACGCGCAGATTTCCCTACCTCGGAGTGATCGGCAGCGAGGCGAAGGCCAACATCCTGCGCCGCGACATCGCCGCCGCCGGGCTGCCGGCGGAGGCGCAACGCGCCTTTCACTGCCCGATCGGAATCGACGTCGGGACCAACCATCCGTACGAGATCGCGCTCAGCGTGATCGCGCAGATGATCCGGACGCGAGACGCGAATGATGGCGGTGGGCCGTAGTCCGAAGCCCGCTCCCCTCGAAGCTCATTTCCGCTTGCGCCGGCGAACGCTCTGGGCGAGCCGGTCGAGATTCATGGCTTCGGTCACGATGGCGCGCACGGTCTCGGACGTGTTCTTCCCCTTCGTCTTCAGCCAGGCGATCTGATCAGCGGTGAGCCAGACGCTGATCCGTTCCGTCTTCTTCACGGCCATGCAGTTCCTCCTCGATCACGCGCAGGACCTCGCCGACGCTCCACGCCTGAGCGATGCAGCCGCGCGGCACGTGCGGCGCATCGCCGTCGAACACCTCCGAGATCGTCCCCACCGCCGCCTGGCCGAGGTGGAGCCGGATGTTGACCATCAGCTCCACCGCCTGGGCGCGCGCCGCGGCGCCGCGCACGCGCAGTGCGGCGCTGATGTACGGCCCGAGGAGCCACGGCCAGACGGTCCCCTGATGATAGGCGCTGTCGCGCTGCCGCGGATCGCCTTCGATCCGGCCGCGATAACGCGGATCGGACGGATCGAGCGTCCGCAGTCCGACTGGAGTCAGCAGCTTCGACTCGCAGACGCGCAGCACCGACTCCGCGCGTTCGCCGCGGAGCAGGGCGAAGGGCAGCGAGATGGCCAGGAGCTGATTCGGCCGGACCGAGGCATCGTCGGGGTCGACGACGTCCAGACAGCAGCCCGCGGCCGCGTTCCAGAAGCGCTCGCGGAACGCGGCGCGCGTCCGGTCGGCGTGCTGCAGCAGCCCGGCGTCGTCCGCCAGGGCCGCCGCGATCCGCAGCGCGTTGTACCAGAGCGCGTTCACTTCGACCGCGTTCCCCTCGCGCGGCGTGATGGCCACTCCATCGACGCGCGCGTCCATCCAGGTCTCCTGCGCGCGGCTCCGCAACAGGTCGCCGTCGACGTCCCGCTGCAGCGCGGCGATCGACTGGAGCATCCGCGGCAGCGCTTCCGAACGGACGAACGCATGGTCGCCCGTGGCCTTCAGATACTTCCAGAGTGCAATGAAGAGCCACAGTCCGGCGTCGATCGAGTTGTACTCCGGCTCGCCGTGCTCGACGAAGCGGTTCGGGATGCGCCCGTCCCGCATCGCCCCCAGCCAGCGGCGGAGGATCCGTTTCGCGTCGCCGAACCGGCGCGTCGCGAGGCAGAGCCCCGGCAGGGCGATCATCGAGTCGCGCCCCCACTCGGCGAACCAGTGATAGCCGGCGATCACGCCGCGGCCGTCGCGGTCACGGTCGATCAGGAACTGATCGGCCGCCAGGAGCAGCGGATCTGCGGCGAAGGCCTCGCGCCGCGCGCGCTCCGCGTCGATCGATCCTCGCGGCCGCGCTTCTGCGGTGAGAACCACGTCGAGCGCAGCGCCCGGCACGAGCGTCGTCACGTACACGCCGGGCGTGTAGAGGTCCTCCTGAAAGTCGAGCCCGCGCTCCCGCTCGCGGTCGTATTCGAAGCGGTCGTACCAGTCAGGCGCCGTCTCGAACCGCGCGCCGGGAACGGCGATCTGCACGGCCGGCGGCGGGCCGTCGTGGCGGTGCAGCAGCCAGTGCGAGTCGCGCCCGGCGAGAAACGGCCGCAGGCGCAGCTCGATCGGACTCCGCGCGTCGAGCAGCTCGTAGCGGACGATCGTCGTGTTCTCCCCGTTCGGGCAGACGACCGTCTTGCGCAGACGCCCGCCGGGGACGGCGTACTCCCAGACCGGAAAGGCGGCGCGGGCGAAGCCGGCCAGGGCCTCGAATCCCCGCGGGTGCACGGCGCCGGGAAAGCGGTTGCATCCCAGCTCCAGCCCCGCCGCGGTCTCGTCGAGCTTGGCCACTACGACCGTGCGTTCGGCCCGGCTGCGCGATGCGGTCACCAGCATGCCGTGATAGCGGCGCGTGTTGGCGAAGCAGACTGACGAGCTCGACCATCCGCCGAGGCCGTTGGTCTCGATCCACTCGAGCGCGGTGGCCCGCTCGAAATCGCGCAGCACGTCGGTGCCAACGGTCAGCATCTGGCGGACTTTATGCTACCTGCCTGGACGTCAGCGGATGCAGAAAGCGCGCGTGCTCGTGGCTGAAGACGACGAAACGATCCGGCGCCTGCTGGTCGAATATCTTCAGTCCCGGATGAATGTGGCCGCCGACGTCGCCCGCGACGGCGTCGAGGCCCTCCACCAGGTCTCCACCAACGTCTACGACGTCGTCGTCCTCGACGTGATGATGCCCAAGATGAGCGGCGTCGATTTTCTCGACTCCCTGAAGGCCCTGGCCTCCGATCCCTCGCTGGAATGGTCGAAACGGCCCCCGGCCGTCGTCGTGGTCACCGCCGCCTCGGACGACGTGCTCCCCGACGAGACGATCGTGGAGCGGTGCCCGGGGATGGTGCGGGCGGTCTTTCGCAAGCCGATCGACGTGCGCAGCGTGGGAAGGGCCGTGGAACAGGTGATCGGGAAACGATGATCGCGTGCATCGTTTGTTACCATCCCCTCCCATGCGCGAACGCTGCATCTGCATTCACGGACATTTCTACCAGCCGCCGCGCGAGAATCCGTGGCTCGAGGCGGTGGAAACGCAGGACTCCGCGCACCCCTACCACGACTGGAACGAGCGGATCACGGCGGAGTGCTACGAGCCGAACGGCTCGTCGCGGATCCTCGACGAACGCGACCGTATCACCAAGATCGTCGACAACTATGCGTCGATCAGCTTCAACTTCGGCCCGACACTGCTGAGCTGGCTCGAGCGCCGTGCCCCCGAGACGTACGCCGCCATCATCGACGCCGACCGCACGAGCCGCGACCGGCTCGGCGGCCATGGCAATGCGCTGGCGCAGGCCTACAACCACATGATCCTGCCGCTGGCCGGCGACCGCGACCGCCGCACGCAGGTCCGCTGGGGCATCCGCGATTTCGAGTTCCGCTACGGGCGAAAGCCCGAGGGGATGTGGCTCCCGGAAACGGCGGTCGACGTTCCGTCGCTCGAAGCGATGGCCGCCGAGGGGATCGAATTCACGGTTCTCGAACCGCATCAGGCCGCGCGGTTGCGCCCGGCCGGCACCGAGACATGGCTGGAGCCGCCGGTCGATCCGCGGCGGGGCTATCGCTGTCCGCTCCCCTCCGGCCGATCGATCGCCGTCTTCTTCTACGACGGCCCGATCTCGCGCGCCGTGGCCTTCGAACATCTCCTGGCGCGCGGTGAGAACCTCGCGCACCGCCTCCTCGGCGCCTTCGGTGACGCGCAGTACGGCGCGGAGCTGGTCAACATCGCCACCGACGGCGAGACCTACGGCCATCACCATCGCTTCGGCGACATGGCGCTGGCCTACGCCATCGACTACATCAACGAACACGGCCTGGCGCACATCACGAACTACGCGCACTTCCTGGCGGAGCATCCGCCGGCCGACGAGGTGCAGATCGTGGAGCGCACTTCCTGGAGCTGCGTCCACGGCGTCGGCCGCTGGGAGCTGGACTGCGGATGCAATACCGGCGCGCCCGCGGGATGGACACAGCAGTGGCGCGCACCGCTGCGCGCCGCGCTCGACTGGCTCCGCGACCAGGCCGCGGCCGTCTTCGAGCAGGGCGCCGGCGGTCTGTTCGCCGACCCATGGGCCGCGCGCGACGACTACATCGACGTGATCCTCGACCGCTCGGACGAGGCCGTCGACCGTTTCCTGCGCATGCATGGAGCGCCGGCGTCAGCCGGGGAATCGCAGACGATGCTCGAGCTGCTGGAGATGCAGCGCAACGCCATGCTGATGTTCACGAGCTGCGGCTGGTTCTTCAACGACGTCTCGGGCATCGAAAGCGTGCAGGTGCTCCGCTACGCCGGACGGGTCGTGCAGCTCGCCGAGAAACTCTCCGGGAAGGCGCTGGAGCTCGACTTCCTCGAGCGGCTCGCCGCGGCGCACAGCAATCTGCCGCAGCTCGGCGACGCGCGGCAGATCTACGAGCGGGAGATGAAGCTCGACCGCGTCGAGCTGCGCCGTGTTGCTGCCCACTACGCCGTGGCCGCGCTCTTCGACACCTTCGGCCCCGACGAGACGATCTACAGCTACCGCGCGCGTCAGGAGGACCTCGAGACCTTCCGCGCCGGCCGTTCGAAGATGGCCGTGGGCCGCGTCACCGTCACCTCGATCGTCACGCGCGAGCAGGCCGCGTACGAATTCGCGGTGATCCGCCTCGGCGTCACCGAGCTCACTGGAGGCGTGCGCCCGTCCGGAAACCCCGAGGAGCACGAGCAGATGAAGCACGCCCTCAGCGAGGAGATGCGCCTCAACGGCGTGTCGTCCGTCATCCGCATGCTCGACGAGCACTTCCCCGAGCCGCTGCTCTCCATCCGCGATCTCTTCCGCGACGACCAGCGGCGCATCCTCACTCTCCTCTGCGAGTCGACGCTGGCCGACGCCGAGAGCACGTTCCGCCAGCTCCACGAACGCTACGATCCGCTGATGCGCTTCCACGCCACGCTCGGCGTGCCGCTCCCCGGCGTGCTGCGCACCGCGGCCGAGTTCGACGTCAACATGCAGATCCGCCATCTGCTGGAGCGCGACGAGACCCCCTACGCCGAGGTCGAAGTGCTCCTGCGCGAATCGCGCGAGGAAGGCGTCTCGCTCGACGAGACCACGCTGATGACCATGGAGGAGGCAGTGCGCCGCGCAGCGCTCGACGTGGCCGCCGATCCCGAAGACCTCGACCGCCTGCAGCGCTGGGAAGCGATCGTCACCCTGATCCGCGATGCGGAGGTCCGGCTCGATCTCCGCAAGCCGCAGGACGAGTACTACCGGATGAAGAAGATCATCCGGCCGGTGATCGCTGCCACCGCGGGGAACGGCTCGTCGACCGCAAACCGCTGGCTGCAGCACTTCGACGCGCTCGGCGAGAAGCTGTCGATCAGCCCGGAGGCCCACGGGTGAAGCGGCGCACCACGGTGCCGTACGTCAATGACGGCCGGCGCGCGGCGGGAGTCCTCTTCCATCCGACTTCGCTTCCGGGCCGATTTGGAATCGGCGATTTCGGCGACGAGCTGATCCGCTTCATCGACTGGCTGCAGAGCGCCGGCGTGCGGCTCTGGCAGGTCCTTCCGCTCAACCCGCCCGGTTACGGCAACTCGCCATACGGATGCCACTCGTCCTACGCCGGCAGCCCGCTGCTGATCTCACCGGACCGTCTTCTGCGCGACGGCTTCCTGCCGGCCCTGGGCGACGTGCCCGGATTTCCGGCGGACGAGACCGATTTCGACCGCGTCCGCGAGTTCAAGAACGCCCTGCTGCGGAGATCGTGGGATCACTTCAACGCGCATCCGAACGACGATCACCACCAGGAGCTGCGGCGGTTCGAGGAGGACAACCACTGGCTGGCCGATTGGGCACTGTACGCCGCGCTGAAGGAACGGCACGGCGGGAAAGCGTGGAGCGAGTGGCCGCACGCACTCGCGGTGCGCGAGCCGGCGGCCACCGAGGCGGCGGCGCGCGAGCTCGACGAGGCCATCCGCTTTCACCGCTACGTGCAGTTCCTCTTTTTCCGGCAGTGGGCCGCGGTGCGGGAGGTCGTGGCGGCGCGCGGCATCCACATCATCGGCGACGTGCCGATCTACGTCGCCGCCGACAGCGCCGACGTCTGGGCGAATCGCGCGCTGTTCCAGCTCGATGCCGACGGCGTGCCGCGCGTCGTAGCCGGCGTTCCGCCCGACTACTTCAGCACGACCGGACAGCGGTGGGGAAACCCGCTGTACGACTGGGGCCGGCTGCGCGAGACGAACTACCGATGGTGGGTGTCGCGCTTCCGCGCCGGCCTGCGCTTCGCCGACATCCTGCGCATCGATCACTTCCGCGGCTTTGCCGCGTATTGGGAGATCCCGGCGAACGAGCCGACCGCCGTGCGCGGACGGTGGGTGCCGGGTCCGGGCCGCGCGCTGTTCGAGGCTGTCCGCCAGGAGCTCGGGTCGCTTCCGCTGATCGCCGAAGACCTCGGCTTCATCACGCCGGAGGTCCACGTGCTGCGCAAGGCGATCGGCGTCCCGGGGATGAAGATCCTGCAGTTCGCCTTCACGCAACTCAACAGCCCGCATCTGCCGCACTCTTACGATCCGATGACCGTCGTCTACACCGGGACACACGACAACGACACGGCGCGCGGCTGGTACGAGCAGGCGGGCGCAGACGAACGCCAGCTGGCCCAGACGTACCTCGGCCTAACACGCGCCACGCCGATCGAGGACGCGCTGATCCGCACCGCCTTCACCTCCGTCGCCCAGACGGCGATCGTCCCCATCCAGGACATCCTGCACCTCGGATCCGAAGGGCGGATGAATCGCCCGGGCAACGAACACGCGAACTGGGCCTGGCGCATGCACGCCGACGCGCTGCTGCCCGATGACGCGCAACGCCTGCGCCGCCTCGCGGAAGTCACCGGACGGCTGTAACGATCGGCAACCGGAACTTCCGGCGCCCAGTCGCGACAGCCTTCAGTCCCGGCCTCGCCACGCTCGCCCCGTGCGGCGTTCCGGATTCACTTGGGATGCGCTCGCTCCATGTTGGAAACGCTGTACCAGACGATCTTCCACGACCCATCGCTTTGGCGCTTGAACTCCGCAATGAAGTTCGTCTTGTGCGTCATCAGTACGCCGGCTCGACGGTGATCTTCGTCATAGATGCCACGGTAGACTGCCAGGTCCCCGCTTCCGGCGACGTCTACAGTCTCATCGATCAGACTCACCCTCCAATCGGGGTCGCGGGCAAAACCCTGCGCGAAACCCTCTCGATCGGCGTCGATTCCGACAGTCGAAGAACTGCCACACTCGATGGAGATTACATTTGCGGCGTCGTATGCCGTCGTCTTGAGGGCGTCGTGAGCATTGAGCCCCTCGACGAGTTGGGCAACGTCTCTCCTGATTGTATCGACAATCGCAGTTGTTTGAACGGACGCAGCGGCCGCCGGTGACTGAGTGGCCGCAAGAGAGAAGGCAACCAGAAGAAAACCGGTTCTCCAATACGCCGGCAAGGTCATCGAACGCCTCCCTGTGTTTCGCAAACACGACGGTCCCGGGCTGCGCTGAAAGACGAACGCCCCGGGACGACGACAACGATCTCGAGACAGACTTGCGGGCGCATGTGCCCTTCTTGTCGAAACGCCCCGCCCAACACCACCCACCCGGAACCGCGATCCGATCGAGGCTCTCGCCCCGCTCGGCGGTTTCTTTAGGCGAGATCGTAGCGCAACGTGATAGGGCTTCTCATCCCAGCTCTTGATAATGCCTACCGATTGCTTGCTGCGCATAATCGGGAAGGGTCGACGCATCGTCAGTGGCCGCGTTGGAGCAGTTTGCCTTCGCCCTGCGATGGACCGCGGCGCGAGAAGAGGAACGCCGATGGTTCTCCGATCATCTCGTCGCGGACGTCGCTTCCGCACCGCGTTGCCGGATGTCGCGAGAGGCTCTGAGGATCACTCCGATGATCCCCGCCGCGCCCACCAGCGGCAGCGCCATGCCGGCGCGCAGCCCCCAGGCCTCGGAGATGTGGCCGACCGCCCACGGAAAGCTCATGCCGCCGAGCAGGCCGACCGCGAACAGGAGGCCGAAGATCGTTCCTGCATTCCGCTGGTAGCGATCGCCGGCGATGGCCAGCGTCGTCGGATAGACCGCCGCGAACGCCAGCCCGAGGATCATCCCCGCAATCGTCAGCGTGACCACCGAGCGGTCGAGCAGCAGGATGGCCATTCCGATCGCCGATCCAATTCCGCTCGCCAGCACCATCGTCTCCTTCCGTACGCGCTCCACGATCCTGGCGCTGATCACGCGGCCGATCATCATCGCCGCCCAATACGCCGCCAGGATCCACGTGGCGATCGACGGCGACAGGCCCGCCGAGCCGGCGTACGTCGACATCCAGCCGCCGACCGCCGACTCGTTGCCCGACTCGAAGAAGAGAACGAACGAGAGCAGCACGACGCCCGGAATCCGCGCCGCGCGGACCGAGGCGAACATCGAGAAGCCCGACGACTCCGCCGCCGGAGGAAACGGCAGCAGGAGATAGGCGATCGTGCACAGCGCCGCCAGCGCCGCGGCCACGGCCAGCAGTTGGGGGATGGTGACCCGCCCGGCCAGCGATGCCGCGAGCAGCGGGATGAAGAACGCACCGACCCCGAAGAAGGTGCCCACGAGGTTGAGCATCTCGGCGCGCCGCTCCGGATAGACGTTGGCGATCAGCGCGTTCGCCGCGGTGTTCAACCCGCCGCCGCCGAAGCCGAGGACGAACGCGTACAGCGATGCTGCGCTGACCGACTGGACCCCCGCGAATCCGGCCAGGGCCGCGGCCGTCGCCGCCCCGGAAACGCTCAGGACGATCTTGTTGCCATAGCGGTCGATCACCGGCCCCACGAGGATCGTCGAGGCGAACACGCCGAGGAAGAGCACGAAGAGGATGTCGCCCTGCTGCACGAGATCGGCGTGCAGCCGCATGCGCATCGCCGGCAGGCCGAAGAGCGCGCCGAGAATCGCCAACACGATGCCGAACAGAAACATCGCGCTGCACGAAGCCCAGAACAGCGAACGGCGGGAGGATGCGGCGGCGGTCATGAGTTCGAGATTCGCTCGAGCGCCGCCACCGGAAATCTGGCGAAAATCTCCGCCAGCCGGCCTCCCTCGACGACCTCGCCGGTGAACGCGTTGACCCAGCGTCCGCGGATGTCGATGGCCGCGTCGCCCCAGACGGCTCCGAGTGGGAAGCGGCCCGGCGGGACGAGGGAGGTGACGAGGCGCGGCACGGCGACGACGAAGTCCTCTCCCCGCGCGAACGCGCAGACGTGCTCGCCGCCGTCGAGCGGCGCGTACGCTCCGCGAGTGAAGGTCTCCGCGTGACGCGCGCGCAGATCGAGCATCTTCCAGATGACGAACATCTTGATGCGGCCGTCGTTGCGGTTGCGCAGCAGCCGTTCGATGGTGTCGCTGCGCACGCGGCGCAGCATCTTCGCGCGCCGCTCGTAGTCGACCGGCCGCCGGTTGTCGGGATCGACGAGGCTGAAGTCCCAGATCTCCGTCCCCTGATAGAAGTCGGGCACGCCGGGGGCCGCGGCCTTGAGCACGACCTGCGCGAGCGAATTCAGGATGCCGTAGAACGCGACGCGCTTCTGGAAGCGGAGGAAGTCGCGCAGGAAAACGTCGCGCTCCAGCGCAGCCGTGGCGAAGCCGAGCAGCGCGGACTCGGATTCGACGTCGGGAGCGAGCCAGCTCGTCCACGTCTTGGCCTCGCGCGCCGCCTTTTCGAGATAGGCGCGCAGGCGCTCGACGACCCCCGGCACATCCCGCTCGTCGAGCGGCCACATGCCGGCCAGCGTCTGATAGAGGAGGATCTCGTCGTTGGGGTTCGGCACGCCGTTGCGCCGAAGATCGGCGTTCATCTTCGACCAGCGACGCACCTGCCGCGTCCACTGCCGCGGGATTTCGGAGAGCACATTGATGCGCGCGCGCGCGTCTTCGCTGCGCTTCGTGTCGTGCGTCGACGTGGCGTTGAGCGCGTCGGGCCAGTGCGCCGCGCGCGCGCGATTCAGCTCGTGAAATTCGCGCAGCGGATCGAACTCCGTCCTGCCAGGATCGCCGCCCACTTCGTTGAGCGAGATCAGGCGGTTGAAGACGTAGAACGCGGTGTCCTCCACGCCCTTGGCCATCACCCGTCCGGTGAACTGCTGCCAGCGCATGACAAAGGCCAGCCAGCGGTCGCGCTCCGCCTCGAGGTACGGCCGCGGATCGACGAGCAGCACCAGCTCGACGAAGTGGAAGATCCGTTCGTCGACCGCCGTGCCGGCCCGCTCCCGGGCCTGCGCGACCGCGCGGCGGATCACCGCGCGCTGCCCCTCCGACGGACGCGCCTCGCGGATGTACGTACGGTAGACGCCCAGGCTGGCCGTCACTTCCGTCAGCGCCGCCGTCAGCTCCACCGGCGCGAAGTCGCGCGCGTTGCGGTCCGACATGGCCACGCTCGAGAGCTCCTTCCCCAGCGAGCGCATCTCCCCCGAGAAGAGTTCCTGGATCACCTGCTTTTTCCGCTCGTAGCAGATCTCCTCGAACGTCTCCGTGATCCCGGTGAATGCGCGGTAGAAGACGTCGAGATCCTCCAGTCCGCGGGGATCGACGAAGAGCGCGTTGACGCCGTCGAGGAAGTCGTAGCCGGTCGTGCCGCAGACCGGAAAGTCCTCCGGAAGGCGCTCGCTATGCGAGAGGATTTTCTCCAGCACGATGTAGAACCCGGCCCCATCGCCCTCCGGCGCGGCCGGCTCCATCAGCCGCAACTGCATCTTCTTCACGTAGCCAATGGGATCGTAGAGGCCGTCGATGTGATCGATGCGCAGTCCGGAAACCTTCCCTTCGGCGATGAGGTCGAGCGTCCTCCGGTTGCGCGCCTCGAAGACCTCGGGGTTCTCCACCCGCACACCGACCAGGTCGGTCACGTCGAAGAACCGCCGGTAGTTGATCTTGTACGTGGCGATGCGCCAGTACGCCAGCCGGTACCACTGCCCGTCGAGCAGATCGTCGAGTGCGTCGAAGCTCTGGGCGTCACCCGGAGTGCCGTTGAATTGCCGGATGGCGGCGTCGAGCGCCTCGCGGAATCCGGCGTCCTGCTCGGAGATGCGCCACAGCGTGTCCTTAAGGAAGCGCGTGTTCGCCGTCGGGTTGTCGCTCTCGACCAGCTCGCGCAGCTCGATGGCCACCCCCTCGCGCGGCAGGGCGTCGAGGCATTCGCGCAGCACGCGGCCGTACGACTGCGGCGCCAGCGGCAGGCGCTTGTCGTAGTAGCGGAAGAAGAATCCGCCGTGATCGAAGCCGAGTTGGATCTCCCCGGACACCAGCGAGTCGCCGTACGGCTTGCCGAGGATCGGGAGGAGGACCTTGTTGACCGTCTGGCCGCGGATCGTGACGGGGCTCCAGTCGATGTCGAAGTAGTGCACGAAGCGCGAGTTCGGCCCGTTCTCCAAAACGCTCATCCACCATGCGTTCTCCGCGCTGGCGGCCATGTGATTGGGGACGATGTCCAGGAGCAGACCGAGCCCGCGTTCGCCGAGCGTCTCGTGCAGCGCGTCGAAGTCGGCGTCGCTGCCGAGGTCGGGATCGAGCGATGCGGCGTCGACGATGTCGTACCCATGGGTGCTCCCTTTGCGGGACTTGAGGATCGGGGAGACGTAGAGGTCGGAGATCCCGAGCTCGGCGAGATAGGGCGCAATCCGGCGTGCGTCGGCGAAGGTGAAGCCGGCGTTGAGCTGCAGTCGATACGTCGCGCGTGGAATCCGCATGGGCTTAAGGGGTCAGGTCTGTGATCCGATGATTTTCTCCACCCGGTAGAAAATCACAGATCACAGACCTGACCCCTTCTACGCCCCGTAGAGGGCGAAACTCGAGGGGGGGAGGCGGAGGGAGTTCCCCTCCATGGCCGCCTCCGTCTCGAACAGCGCCTCCCAGGCTGCCGGGGCGAACGGGATCTGCATCGTAGTCGTTTGATCTCCAAAGTTGAAGGCGAGAAGCACCTGGTCGCCGCCGCTCCACCGCCGCACCAGGAGCAGCCGCCGCGCGTCGTCGGCGTGCGTCTCCAGCGCCGCCATGTCGTGCGAGCGGAGGGCCGGGTGCTCACGGCGTAGGCGCAGCAGCGTGCGGTAGAACTCCCGCCGCCCGCGCTCCTCGTTCCACGTCAGCCGCGAGCGGACGAACGTCGCCTCGGCGTGCGGGTCGGGGAACTCTCCGGTCCACTCGAACTCCCGGAATTCCTCGCGGCGGCCGCGGCGCACCGCTTCGATCAGCTCGGCGTCCGAATGCGAGGTGAAGTACTGGAACGGCGCCGTCTCGCCGTACTCCTCCCCCATGAAGAAGAGCGGGAGGAACGGCGAGAAAATGACCACCGCGGCCGCGAGGCGCTGCTGCTCGCGCGAGACGAGCACCGTCAGCCGCTCGCCGCGCATGCGATTTCCGATCTGATCGTGGTTCTGCGCGCAGACGACGAACTGCGCGCCGTCGGGGTTCTCCGGCTTCAGCCCGTACCTGCGCCCGCGGTACGGCGAGAACTGTCCGGAGTAGAAGTAGCCTTCGCGGAAAACGCGCGCCAGATCGCTCGCCTTGCCGAACCCGCGGTAGTAGCCCGACTGCTCGCCGGTGAGCAGGGCATGCAGCGTGTGATGGAGATCATCGCTCCACTGCGCGTCGAACCCCAGTCCGAACGACTCCCTCGGCGCGATCACGCGCGGGTCGTTCAGGTCGCTCTCGGCGAGGGTGTGAATCCTGCGGCTCAGCTCGCGCGCACGCTCGCGGACGGCCGTGGTGAGGTCCTGCAGGAACGGCTGCGCGGAATGATCGACGATGGCGTGTACGGCATCGACGCGCAACGCGTCGATGTGGTATTCGCCGGCCCACATCAGCGCGTTGTGCACGAAGAACCAGCGGACGTCGTCGCTGTGCGGGCCGTCGAAGTTCAGCGCGTCGCCCCACGGCGTCTTGTAGCGGGTGGTGAAGTACGGGCCGAACTCGCGGATATAATTCCCCTCGGGTCCGAGGTGGTTGTAGACGACGTCGAGGACCACGGCGAGACCGCGCTGATGGGCCGCATCGACGAGCCGCTTCAACCCCGCCGGTCCGCCGTAGGAGTTCTGCGGTGCTCCGATGTACGCGCCGTCGTAGCCCCAGTTGCGCGTCCCGGGAAACTGGGCCACCGGCATCAGCTCCACGGCGGTGATCCCCAGCTCGCGCAGCGCGTCGAGCTTCCCGATGGCCGCGTCGAACGTCCCCTCCTCGGTGAACGTCCCGACGTGCAGCTCGTAGATCACGAAATCGGTCAGCGCGATCCCGCGCCATCCGGCGTCGTGCCATTCGAACTCGCTTCCGACGACCTCCGACGGTCCGTGCACCCCCTCGGGCTGGGACCGGGATGCCGGATCGGGACGGGCCACGCCGTCGAGCAGGTAGAGGTAGCGCGCTCCCGCGCCGACGTCGACGAAGGCCTCGTGATAGCCGGCCTCATTCCGGACCATCGGAACGGTGAGGCTCGACGGCGCGACGATCTCGATGCTGACCTTGTCGCGAAACGGCGCCCACACGCGGAACTCCGTTCGGTTCGGAGCGGTCAGCGTGGCGCCGAGGCTCTCACTCCGGCTCATGCGCCATGAACACCGCCCCGAGCGGCGGCAAGGTCAGGTTGATCGACCAGCGCCGCCCGTGCAGCGGGATCGGCGCGGCCTCCACCCCGCCCATGTTCCCCTGTCCGCTCCCGCCGTACAGCGGCGCGTCGCTGTTGAGCACCTCCGCCCACCGCCCTCCCTCGGGCACGCCGATGGCGTAGTTGTACCGCGGCACCGGCGTGAAGTTGAGGACCACGGCCACCGGCCGCTGCGGCTCGGAGCGCGACTTCCGCAGCAGCGCCAGAATGCTGTTCTCGCTGTCGCAGCAGTCGATCCACTCGAAGCCCTCGGACGACGTGTCGAGCTCGTACAGCGCAGGCGTGTCGCGGTACGTCCGATTGAGGTCCTCGACCCAGCGCTGCAGCGCGGCATGCGGCAGAAAGTCGAGCAGGTGCCAGTCGATGCTCACGTCGTGGTTCCATTCGCTCCACTGCCCGAACTCGCCGCCCATGAACACCAGCTTCTTTCCCGGCTGCGAGACCATGTGCGCGAACAGCAGCCGCAGGTTGGCGAACTTCTGCCACTCGTCGCCCGGCATCTTTCTGAGGAGCGAGCCCTTGCCGTAGACCACCTCGTCGTGCGACAACGGCAGGGCGAAGTTCTCGGTGAAGGCGTACATCATCCGGAACGTCAGATCGTTGTGGTGGAATTTGCGGTGGACCGGTTCCTTCGAGAAGTAGGCCAGCGTGTCGTGCATCCACCCCATGTCCCACTTCAGTCCGAATCCGAGCCCGCCCACGTACGTCGGCCGGGACACCATCGGCCATGCGGTCGATTCCTCGGCGATGACCTGCACATCGGGATGGACCTTGTAGATGTCCTGATTCATGCGCCGGAGGAAGTCAATGGCTTCGATGTTCTCGCGGCCGCCGAATTCGTTCGGGATCCATTCGCCCGCCTGCCGGGAGTAGTCGAGATAGAGCATGGAGGCGACGGCGTCGACGCGCAGTCCGTCCGCGTGGTAGACCCCCAGCCAGTAGAGCGCGCTGCTCAGCAGGAAGCTGCGCACCTCGTTGCGCCCGTAGTTGAAGATCAGCGATCCCCAGTCGGGATGGAAGCCCTTGCGGGGATCGGCGTGCTCGTAGAGGTGCGTGCCGTCGAAGTACGACAGCCCGTGCTGATCGGCGGGGAAGTGCGACGGCACCCAGTCGAAGATCACGCCGATCCCGTTCTGGTGCAGCACGTCGATCATGAACATCAGGTCCTGCGGCGTCCCATAGCGGCTGGTGGGGGCGAAGAATCCGGTGACCTGATAGCCCCAGGAGCCGTAGAACGGATGCTCCATCACGGGCATCAGCTCGACGTGCGTGAAGTTCATCTTCCGCGCGTATTCGGCGAGCGGACCGGCGATCTCGCGGTAGGTGAGGGGCTGACCGTCGAGCGTGCGCCGCCACGATCCGACGTGCAGTTCGTAGATGGAGATCGGCGCGGTAAGCGCGTTGCGGGCCGCGCGTTCGCGCATCCACGCCTCGTCGTGCCACTCGTAGTCGAGGTCCCAGACGATCGACGCGGTGTGCGGCGGCGTCTCGTCGTGCACGGCGAGCGGGTCGGCCTTGTCGACCTCGTACCCGCCGTGGCGCGAGGCAATGTGGTACTTGTACTTCATCCCCTTGTGCACGTGCGGGATGAATCCTTCCCAGATCCCCGACACCCCGCGCGACTCGAGGGAGTCCGACCGCGGGTTCCAGCCGTTCCAGTCGCCGACCACGCTGACCGACGCGGCGTTCGGCGCCCAGACGGCGAAGAGCGTACCGGCAACGCCGTCGCGCTCCATGGGGTGCGACCCGAGCTTCTCCCACAGCCGGTGGTGGCTCCCTTCGTTGAAGAGGTGATAGTCCCAGTCGGAGAGGAGCGTGGCGGGAGCGTCGACCGCGATGCTGACGCGGGGGACGATGTCCGCGCCGACGGCCTGCGCCTCCTCGGCAATGTCCACGTCGCGCACTTCCTCCGCGGAAAGCGGCCCGGGAGGCGGCTCGGCGACGACGTTCTCCTTCAATTGCGAGACGTCGCTCTCCGGCTTCCTCCTCCGGACCCGTCTTCGCGGCACCGCGCTGGTCTTCCCCGACGTGCGCGGGGCCGTCGTCACCGGCTGATCTCCTTCCGTCCCGGGCTCGTGTTTCCTTCTGGTCATTGCTCCCCTTTCGACCGCCATCCTTTCGCGATTCAGAGGTCGAAGCAAGCCCTGCGCCTCCTCCGCCCGGCAGGGGTCACCTGACGTATGATCCAGCTCTCTGATCGTCCACACCTTTTGAGGAGAACAACAAGATGAAGAGAACGCTCGTGGGGATCCTCGCCCTCGTCGCACTGCCGCTGTGCGCGCAGACGGCGGACGAAATCGTGAGCAAGTACGTCAAGACCATCGGCGGCATGGACAAGCTCGAAGCGGTGAAGACCATCCGCCGCACCGGCACATTCCACGGCGGCGGCGGGTTCGAAGCCAAAGTGGTGGAGGAGAAGAAGCGCCCCGAAATGATCCGCCAGGAATTCATCATCCAGGGGATGACCGGCGTGACCGCCTACGACGGCAGCAACGGCTGGAAGATCGAGCCGTGGGAGGGAAAGAAAGACCCCGAGCCGCTCGGCGAGGAGGAGATGAAATCGATCGTCGAGGACGCCGATTTCGACGGCCCGCTGGTCCATTACCAGCAGAAGGGCAATACGGTCGAGTACGTCGGCACCGAGCCGGTCGAAGGGACCGATGCGTACAAGCTCAAGGTCACGCTGAAGAACGGTGACGTGGAGTACTTCTACATGGACACCGACTATTACGTGCCGATCAGGATCGACACCAAGCACTTCGTCCGCGGCGAGGAACGCGAATACGAAACCTCGCTCGGCGACTACAAGGAGACGGGCGGCGTCTACTTCCCGTACTCCATGACCACCGGCGCCAAGGGGAGTCAGAACAAGCAGAAGGTCAGCATCGAGAAGGTCGAGGTCAACGTCCCGCTCGATGACAGCCTCTTCAAGGAGCCGGGGGCGGCAAAGACGAAGGCGGAGGTGCGCTGATGAAACGAACCTTCACCATCCTCTCCGCCTTCCTGGCCACCGCCGCGCTCGCACAGTCGCCCGTACGGGTCGACTCCGACACGATCTCCGGGCTCGGCGCGCGCAACATCGGGTCGGCCACCATGAGCGGCCGCATCGACGCCGTCGACGCGGTCCACGAAGGAGCCCGCCTCACGGTGTACGTGGCGTCCGCGAGCGGCGGACTCTGGAAGTCGACCAACGGCGGCACGACGTTCAAGCCGGTCTTCGACAAGCAGCCGGTGCAATCGGTCGGCGCCGTGACCATCGATCCCAAGAATCCGAAGATCCTCTGGGCCGGCACCGGCGAGCCATGGACGCGCAACAGCACCTCGATCGGCGACGGCATCTACAAGTCGACCGACGGCGGGGACAAC
>DATFUW010000473.1:0-6380 GCA_035260605.1 Thermoanaerobaculia bacterium
CTCGCTGCGGCGGGCGATGGAGGACGTGGAGACGCTCTACCACTGCGCCGCCGACTATCGCCTCTGGTCGCGGCGGCAGGGAGAGATCCTGCGGAACAACGTCGAGGGGACGCGCAACGTCCTGGCCGCGGCCGCGGAGGCCGACGTGCGGCGGATCGTCTACACCAGCTCCGTGGCGGCGGTGGGGATCGAGCCCGACGGCTCGCCGGCGACCGAGCAGACGCCGGTTCGCCCAGGCGACATCATCGGAGAGTACAAACGGAGCAAGCACGAGGCGGAGCTCGTCGCTCGCAAGGCGGCGCAGGAGGGACAACCGATCGTCATCGTCAATCCCTCCACTCCGGTGGGGGAGATGGACATCAAGCCGACTCCCACGGGGCAGATCATCGTCGATTTTCTCAACCGGCGGATGCCGGCGTACGTCAACACGGGCCTCAATCTGGTGGACGTGCATGACGTCGCCGAAGGGCATCTGCTCGCCGCGGCGAACGGTGTCCCCGGAAAGCGGTACATTCTCGGGAACCGGAACATGACGTTGAAGCAACTGCTGGAGATGCTGGCGGAGATCAGCGGAATTCCGGCACCGCAGGTGCGGCTGCCGTACTCCGTGCCGCTGGCGTTCGCAGCGGCGGAGACGGCGTTCGCGCGCATCACGGGAAAACCGCCGCGCGCGCCGCTCGATGCCGTCCGCATGTCGCGTCACCGGATGTTCTTCGACGCTTCGCTCGCGGTGCGCGAGCTCGGGCTTCCGCAGAGTCCGGTGGAAGCGGCGCTGGAGCGCGCCGTGTCGTGGTTCCGCGACCGCGGCTACGCGAGGGCTGCATGACCGTCGCCATCGTCACCGCACTGCCGGAAGAGCTGCGCGCGCTGCTGCGCCGGGCGAAGATCGAACGGCGGGAGACGACTGCCGGCCGGGCCGCGTACTTCGGATGGCTGCAGGGAACGCCGGTGGTGCTGATGGCCACGGGCGACGCCGCCGGCCCGGCCGAGGCTTCGCTGCGGGAACTCCTCCGGCGCGCGGACGTTGCACGCATCGTCGGCATCGGCATCGCCGGCGCGCTCTGGCCGGATCTCGCGCCGGGCGAGATCGTCGGCGTGGCGCGGATCCTCGGGGGCGGATCGCCGGTGGAGTGCGCGGTGGCTCCCAATCCCGGCAAGCCGGTGGTCAGCGTGGCCGTGCATTCGGCGGAGTCGATCGCCGCGACCGGCGCGGCGAAGCGCAAGCTCGCCGAGACATTTCCGGAAGCGGCCGCGGTCGACACCGAATCGCTCGGCTGGGTCCGTGCGGCCGCCGACGCCGGCGTGCCGATCTCCATCTTCCGCGTCATCTTCGACAGGCGCGACGAGGACCTCCCGGCGATCGTCGGGCAGAACGTCGACCGCGGCGCCGTCATCCGGCGTGCGCTGTTGCGGCCGTGGATCGTTCCCGATCTTTTGCGGCTGCGCTCGCGGATCCGGCGCGCGTCCGAACGCATCGCCGCGTTCGTCACCGCGCTCTTCGGTGGGGATGCCGACGAACTGGAAGGGTATCTCCAGGAAACGAGCCGGACGTTCGCGCTCTGCATTCCGCTGCTGCCGCAGCCGACGCGTCACCAGGTGACGCTGGCCTATCTGCTCTTCCGGATCGCCGACACGTTCGAGGACGCCGCGGAATGGCCCGCGGACGTGCGCATCCGCGCGCTCGGCGATTTCTGCGCACTGCTGCGCGATCCTGATCCCGACGCGGCGCGGCAGCTCGCGTCGTCATGGCAGGCGGGCCGGCCGATCGCGCACGCTGGATATCTCGATCTGCTGGCGCATGTTCCCGCGGTCATCGATGCATTCCGCGCGCTTCCCGCCGAGCCGAAAGAGGTCATGAAGACACACGTGATCCGCTCTGCCGAGGGAATGGCGCAGTACGTCTCGCGGACCGACGCCGCGGGAAACCTGCAACTCCAGGGGCGGGACGATCTGCGCCGGTACTGCTACACCGTCGCGGGAATCGTCGGAGAGATGCTCACGGAGCTGTTTCTGCTCGGCGCGCCGGTGCTCGCATCGGCGGCGCAGGCGCTGCGCGACCGCGCGGCGGAGTTCGGCGAAGCACTGCAACTGGTGAACATCCTCAAGGACGCGGCCGACGACCGCTCCGAAGGGCGGACGTACATCCCGAAGGAGCTGCCGCTGCGCGATGTCTTCGCGCTGGCACGGAACGACCTCGACGTGGCGCGGGACTACACCCTTCGCATGCAGAGGGATGGAGCACCGCGCGGCATCGTCGCCTTCGCGGCGCTTCCGGTCGCGCTGGCGCAGGCCACGCTCGACCGGGTGGAGAAGTTCGGGCCGGGAGCGAAAGTGAGCCGGCCCGAAGTGTTTCGCATCGTACGAAAGCTCGACCACTCGCTCGACCGTGGTCTTCCGGCGCTCTGACCATGCTCCGCGGGATCTCGCTCGCCGGTCTCGTTGCCTCGATGGCCTACACGGCGTTCGCGGCGTGGAAAGTATGGAGGCGCACCATCGCGGAGATCCCGGCCGGAGGGCCGGCCCCGCGCGTCACGGTTGCCAAGCCGCTGCACGGCCTCGAGCCGGAGATCGAGGAGAATCTCCGCTCGTTCGCGGAACAGGACTATCCGGATTACGAGCTGATCTTCGCGGCGAGCGACGCGAGCGATCCTGCCGTCGCGGTCGCCCGGCCGCTGGGCGAGGTCATCGTCGCGCCGCCGTGGATCGGCCCGAATGAGAAGGTGAACAGCCTTGCGGCCATCGCCGGAAAGGCGAAGGGAGACGTCCTCGTCGTCTCCGACAGCGACATGCGTGTGGGGCCTGAGTATCTCCGCGCGGTGACCTTCCCATTTCAGGATGCCCGCGTCGGTGCGGTCACCTGTCTCTACACGGGCCGGCCGCTGCCGGGAGTTCCGTCGCTGCTCGGAGCCATGCACATCAACGAGGAGTTCCGCGCATCGGTGCTCGTTGCCCTGGCCATGCAGCCGCTCGACTTCTGCCTCGGCGCGACCATGGCGGTGCGGCGCGAGGCGCTCGAATCCATCGGCGGCTTCGCGGCGCTCTCCGGTTTCCTGGCCGACGACTACATGCTCGGCCACCGCCTCCGCCAGCAGGGTTGGGACATCCGCCTCGCGGCCTACGACGTGGAGACCATCGTTTCCGAACGCTCGATGCGCGACCTTTTCCTGCACGAGATCCGCTGGGCGCGGACCATCCGCACCGTCCGGCCGATTGGCTGGGCCGGTTCGATTCTGACGATGCTGCTTCCGTGGACCATGGCATTCCTGCTGCTGTCCCGTTTCTCGCGGACCGCGATCTGGATCAGCGCCGGGGCCGCCGCGCTGCGCCTTCTCCTCCACGCCGCGAGCGGCAAGCAGCGGCTCACCTCGGTCCTCTGGATTCCGGTTCGCGACCTACTCACCTTCGTCGTGTATTGCTGCAGCCATCTCGGAAGGAACGTCCAATGGAAACAAGCGCGCTTCAACGTCTCGACCGACGGCCAACTGCATCCGGACGGAGCGCGCCCGTGAAAACGATGTTGCTCAATCCGCCGCCGTTCGACGGACTCGACGGCGGTGCCGGTTCGCGGTATCAGGCGCGGCGCGAGGTCCGCTCGTTCTGGTATCCGACGTGGCTGGCACACCCGGCGGCGCCCGTGCCGGGAACCAGATTGATCGATGCCCCGCCGCGGACGATCCAGGTCTTACTCGCCGCGCGTGGCCAGAAACCGGAAAAACTCCACCCCCTTCCACCACCGCCACTCGAGGAGACGGCCTGAAACGCCTGATCGTCACTGGCGACGACTTCGGACTCGCGGTGCCGATCAACGAGGCCATCGAGCGCGCGCACCGCGAGGGGATCCTCACGGCGGCCAGCCTGATGGTCGCCGCCCCGGCGGCCGCCGATGCGATGGCCCGCGCGCGCCGCACGCCCTCGCTGCGCGTCGGCTTGCACGTCGTCGTGGCGCGCGGCGCGCCCGCGCTGCCGCGCGAAGAGATCCGCGCGCTGGTCGATGCAGACGGCATGCTCCCCCGCGGGCTGGTCCGCGCGGGCATCCGTTTCTTCTTCCGCCCCGCCGCGCGCGCGCAGCTCGAGGCGGAAATCCGCGCGCAGTTCGAGCGCTTCCGCGCCAGCGGGCTGGAGCTCGATCACGTCGACGCGCACAACCACATGCACGTCCATCCCACCGTCTTCGGCACCATCCTGCGCGTGGGACGCGACTACGGCATGCGCGCCATCCGCATCCCGTACGAGCCGGGATCGCGCGAGGCGGTGCTCCTCCGGCCCTGGATGGCGTTGATGCGCGCCCGCGCCCGCCGCGCCGGGCTGACGACGAACGACGCGGTGTTCGGGATGAGCGGCAGCGGGCACATGAACGTGGAGCGGATCGTGCGCATCATCGACCGCCTGCCCGAAGGGCTGTCGGAGCTCTACATGCATCCGGCCGTCTCCGAGGCCGTAGGGGAGGACCCGATGGCCGTCTCGTATGAGCGGCGCGCGGAGCTCGCCGCGCTCGTCAGCCCGGAGGTCGCGGCCGCGCTGCGCGAACGGGGAATCGTGTGCTCGACATTCAGCGGATCCTCTCCCGGAAAGGCTTTCGCGCCGCGGTGATCGCCGCCGGCCTCGTGGCCTTCGGTCTGTTGCCATGGAAGCTCGACGTGCGCGTCGTCCTGCAGACCGTCAATCATCGTCCTCTGCGCAAGGACAGTGCTCCTCGACGGCGGGGAAACGGCGATTTTTTCGCTTCTGGCTCTCCCCCCTGCTGCCGGGCCGGCCTTCGGATGTAGAGCCGCCTCTCAGGCGGCTGGGTCCGGGGCGGGGAGAGCCGGCTGAGAGCCGGCTCTACATCTTTTGCGTTCAAAAAACTCGGCCAAGGAAGGCAGAGGCCCCATCTGGTTCGAGACGATCGGCTTGTGATATCAACGAGTTACGACCATCAATGATGTCATTTGGGCCGAGCTAACTTGGACAGCAGCGAATGAAATCTGATCGGTAGGGATTTCCCCCCCCCCGTCACTCCCAGGTAGGAGGCAAATATGCGTAAGTTGCTTCCGAGATTTTCGGCCCACGTCTTCATCGTGTTGTGTGGTTTCCTGCTTTCTGCCTCGGCCGCTCGTGCACAGGACTACGCGGGCAGTTGTTCGGGATGTCAAAGTTGCGTGGTCTTTGTCAATGGCGAGTTTTGGCCAAGTTCGTTATGCGGAGCATGGGAAGGTGGCATCCCGGATTGCGCTGGCTGGTCCTGCGGAAACGGCTGCCCGGGGAACTATCGAGGCGCAACCTGCGACGGACCGGATGATTCCGGCCTCTACCATTACCGAATTGTGTACAGAGTCTCTGTCAGTCCTGTAGACCCCGGGTCGTTGAGGCTTGTTTCTGCGATGATGACCACGCGAACCACGAAGCAGTCCGTGCTCTCGAAAAGGGGTTCGTAAATGTCTCTACTTCTGATTGCCGCGGTCGCGGTTTCCTGGAAAGGGACCTTCTGTGTCATTCGCGATGGACACGCAGGTGAATGCCGCGAGACATCGACTGCCGCGGTATCCGTCACTCCCGAAAATCGAGCACGCCCCTTCGTCTGGCGATCCGGCGGGCACGTTCGGCTCGGTGTCATTCCCGAAAATACTGCCCGCATCAACTTGAGCGACCTGAAGATCGGGACGATCGCGGTGCAGGTCATTGCCCTCGAATCCATGAAGCCGCTGCTGACCATCGACGGAGCCGAGATGCGCTGGCCAGTTGAAAACGCGATCGGCAGGATCATGATCGACGTGCCGCCGGCGAATCGTTATGCGCTCTCGCTCCAGGGGGACAACGTGGAGCCGTTGCGCCGGGATCGAGTGCACATCGACGCCGGCGTCACGACAGATTTCGGTCCGCTCTCTTTACGGCGATATCCATCGATCAGCGGCGTTGTCATCCGAAGACAGGGAGGCGATCCACTCCCGGGCGCCTTGATCCAGGACGCAAACGGAAAACTGCTTGCGAAGAGCGATGACCGCGGCGTCTTTCGATTCCCACGAAAAGACGAGGGCCTGCAATCGATCCGTGTCGCCGCTGTCGGATATGCCACGTATGTCGTTCCGCTCGGTACGGTCACTGTGGACCGCGAACTGCCGCCGGTGGCGCTGGGGACAGGCGTCGCGCTGACCATCCGGGTTCATTTTGCGGAGCACCACGGCGTGTTGCCGGCGGTCAAAGAGGCACGGCTCCTTCAGATCAGTGATTCCGGTTCGCCTCCCATTCTCATGGCACAACACGAGATGGAGGAGCGTCGTGTGGTTTTCGATGGAATCGAGCCCGGAACCTATGCCGTCGAACTGGTGGGGATGGAAGCTTTGGAAAAATTAGTGGTGCCGGTGGAAGTCGATGATTCGAAGACCATCGACGTGAAGATCGAT
>DATFUW010000474.1:0-5025 GCA_035260605.1 Thermoanaerobaculia bacterium
CCCGCGTCCGCGAAATGGGCGCGCAAATCGCCACGGATTTCACCGGACAGGACCTCGTCGTTCTCTGCGTCCTGAAGGGCGGAATCTTCTTTACCGCGGACCTCGTCCGGGCGATGGATCTGGACCTCTCGGTCGACTTCATCCAGGTTTCGAGCTATGGCAACCAGAAGTATTCGTCGGGAGTCGTGACGATCCTCAAGGAGCCGCAGCTCGACATGCACGGGCGTGCAGTGCTGATCGTCGAGGACATCATCGACAGCGGCCTTTCGATGCGCGAGGTATTCCGCTACATCGAGAGCCGGGGAGCCTCGATGGTCCGGACCGCCACCTTCCTCGACAAGCCGGCGGCGCGGAAGGTGGCCTTCAAGGCCGACTACGTCGGCTTCTCCATCGACCCCCAGTTCGTCATCGGATACGGCCTCGACTACGCCGAGCGCTACCGCAACGTCCCCGAGATCCAGGTCCTCCAGGACTGACGGATCTCAGTGCAGCCAGCCTCCGAAGAGCAGCGCGAACATGATCACGCCGAGCGCGAGCCGGTAATAGATGAAGACCGCCGTGGTGTGGGTCTTCAGGTAGCGCAGCAGGAACCAGATCGACGCGTACCCGAAGACGAAAGCCACGGCGATGGCCACGAGGATCGGTGTCCAGCCGAGGTGCGCCAGTTCGTGCCGCTGCTTGAAGAGCTCGAGAAAGCCGGCACCGCCCACCGCGGGAATGCTGAGCAGGAACGAGTAGCGGGCCGCGGTGGGGCGATCGATGCCGCGGAAGAGCGCCGCCATGATGGTCGTGCCGCTGCGCGACGAACCAGGGATCAGGGCCAGGCACTGGCCGAACCCGATCACCACCGCGTCGGTGACATTGAGCTGCTCGAACGAACGGAGGTGCCGCCGCCGAGCGTTCAGTTCCGAAAGCTCGAGCAGAATGGCGATGACGATGACCATCGTGGCGATGATCCAGAGGCCGCGGAAGGTCGACTCGATGGTCTTCTGCAGCGCCAGGCCGAGAATCACGATCGGAACGGTCCCGATCACCACCAGCCACGATTCGCGCGAGTCGACGTCGGCCAGGGGACGGCGCGTGATGAGCCCGCGGAAGAAGCCGCGGACCATGCGGACGATATCGCCGGCAAAGTAGATCAGGGCCGCGATCCATGTACCGAACTGGATGACGGCGGAGGCCGCCGCCCCCGGATCACCCCATCCGAGAAGCACCGGTACGATCTCCAGGTGGGCTGTCGAGGAAACGGGGATGAATTCCGTCAGGCCCTGCACGAGGCCGAGGACGATCGCTTCGAGAATGGACATCGGTTCTACATCTCCCAGATCACGGGCAGAATCATCGGACGCCGGCCCATGCTGCGGCGGAAATAGCGTTTGAGCGCGGCGCGCATCGACTCCTGCAGCAGCTCGCGGTCGCGACGCTCCTCAGCCGCCGTTTCGGTAAACATGCCAACGAGGATCCGCCGCACGTCCTCGATCATCTCCTGGTTCGTGTCCACCTGGACCAGTCCGCGGGTGATGATCTCCGGGTCGCGCACCATCCTCCCGCTGCTGTCGACCGCCACGACGACGATCACGAACCCATCCTCGGCGAGGTGCTGCCGGTCCCGCACCACGACCTCCGGCACTTCCTCCGCCTCGGCGTCGATGAACACTTTGCCGTTCGCCACGCGTTCTTCACGGACGCGGATCTGCTCGCCGTCGATCTCCGCCACCTGCCCGTTCGTGATCACCACGCCGTGCGAAACTCCGACGCTCTCCGCCAGCCGCGCGTGGTGGATCAGGTGTCGCAGCGTGCCGTGAATGGGGATGAAGAAGCGCGGCCGCGTGATGTTGAGCATCAGCTTGAGCTCTTCCTGACATGCGTGTCCGGATACGTGCACGTCCGCGGTGTCCCAGGTCATGACCTCGGCGCCGCGGCGATAGAGGTGGTCGATCATGTGCACCACGGAGCGCTCGTTGCCCGGGATGGTGCGCGCGGAGATGATCACCGTGTCGCCGCGCTCGATCTCCACCTGGCGGTGCTCGCCGATGGCCATGCGCGAGAGCGCGGAGGTCGGCTCGCCCTGCGTCCCGGTGGTCAGGATGACGAGTGAGCGCGGATCGCCGCCGGTGTCGGAGGCCCGTGCATCGCGCGGGATGTGCAGGTGTCCGAGGCGTTCCGCGGTCTCGGCGTTGTCAACGAGCGAACGGCCGATCATCATCACTTTCCGGCCATGGCGGCGCGCCAGATCGATCACCTGCTGGATGCGGTGGATGTGCGAGGCGAACGTGGTGATGATGATCCGCCCGCGCGCCGTGGCGAAGACCGCCTCCAGCGCGCCGGAGATGGACCGTTCCGAACCGCAGTGGCCGGGGACCAGGGCGTTCGTCGAATCGGACATCAGCAGGAGGGTTCCCTCCTCGCCGTAGCGGGCCAGCGCCGTCAGGTCGGTGGTGCGGCCGTCGACAGGCGTGTGGTCGATCTTGAAATCCCCGGTGTGCACGATCGTGCCGATCGGCGTGCGGATGGCGTAGGCCACGCAGTCGACGATGGAGTGCGTCACCGCGACGGCTTCCACCCGGAACGGGCCGATCTCCACCACGTCGCGTGGCCGCAGCCCGCGGAGCTCGATGTTCTCGATTCCGAACTCCTCGAACTTGTCGCGCACGAAGCCGAGCGTCAGCGGCATGCCGTACACCGGCACCGGAAGACGCTCGACCAGAAACGGCAGCGCGCCGATGTGGTCCTCGTGCCCGTGCGTGAGAAAGACGGCGTGCAGCCGCGGGCCATGATCGAACAGATAGGACATGTCGGGGATGATGACGTCCACGCCGAGCGTGGCGGCGTCGGGAAACATCATTCCGCAGTCGAGCACGATCGCCTCTCCGTCGTACTCGACGACCATCAGGTTCATCCCGATCTCGCCGAGTCCGCCGAGAGGCACGATGCGCAGCGCGCTGTGCATGGTGCCGTCGGTCGTCGGTTGCCGGTCTTCGTCCACTGCTATGGGTAGATCCGATTCAGCATGCGGGGATAGGGAATCGTCTCGCGCAGATGCGGGACGCCCGAGACCCAGGCGACGACCCGTTCGATGCCCATGCCGAATCCGGAATGCGGAAACGTGCCGTAGCGGCGGACGTCGAGATACCACTGGAACTTGTCGAGTGGCAGGTTGTGCTCGCGGACCCGCTGCTGCAGCAGGTCGTAATCGTGGATGCGCTGCGACCCGCCGATGATCTCGCCGTAACCCTCGGGGGCGATCATGTCGAGTGCCAGCGCGAGCGTCGGGTCCTGCGGGTCGGGCTGCATGTAGAACGCCTTGATGGCCGCCGGATAGTGGGTGATCATCACCGGCCGGTCGAATGCGTTGGCGATCGCCGTCTCCTCGTCACCGCCGAGGTCGTCGCCGAACTTCGCCGGCATGCCTTTCGAAGCCAGGAGCTCGATCGCCTGGCGGTACGTGATCCGCGGGAACGGTCGCCGCACGACCTCCAGCTTCGACGTGTCGCGCTCCAGTGTCTTCAGCTCTTCCTTGCAGCGCTCCAGCGCGCGGTCGACGATCGACTCCACGAACTCCTCGGCCAGCTCCTGCAGGCCGGCGAACTCGAGGAACGCCACCTCCGGCTCCACCATCCAGAATTCCATCAGGTGGCGCCGCGTCTTCGACTTCTCGGCGCGGAACGTCGGGCCGAAGCAGTAGACCCGGCCGAACGCCGCCGCTGCCGGCTCGAGGTAGAGCTGCCCCGACTGTGACAGGTACGCTTTCTCGCCGAAATAATCGGTCTCGAACAGCGTCGACGTTCCTTCCGCCGCGTTCGCCGTCAGGATCGGAGAGTCGATCAGGACGAAGTCGCGCTCGTAGAAGAAGTCGCGGCATGCCTGCTCGATCTCGCTCCGGACCCGCAGCACCGCGTGCTGCTTCGACGAGCGCAGCCACAGATGGCGGATGTCCATCAGGAACGCCGTGCCGTGCTCCTTCGGAGTGATCGGATAGTCGACCGTCGGCGCCAGCACGGCGAAGGATTCGACGCCGACCTCCACGCCGCCCGGCGCGCGCGGCTCCGTCCGCACCGTCCCCGTAACGCGTACGGTCGATTCCTGCGCCGCCTCTTCGACCGATTGCCACGTCGCCTCGTCGACCTCTTTCTTCACCACCACGCACTGCAGATAGCCGCTCCCATCGCGGACGATCGGAAACTGCAGCTTCCCCGCCGTCCGTTTGTTGTACAGCCAGCCGTCGATGCTGACCTTCTCGCCGATGCATCCAGGAAGATCTTTAATTCGGGTGCCGGTCATGGGTGCGGGGATTCTACCGAATCACCCTGCATCCTGCTTCACCGGGGGCTCCTGACCAACAGCGCGCTGGGCACGCTCGTAATGACCAGCGGCGGCGCCATGGTGAACACCTCCCCGTCGATGCCGAGGTGCAGATGGCGGCGGGGCGACTGCACTTTCACGCGAGCCGTGCGGAAGGAGCGGAACCCGGGCGCCTGTGTCACCCGGCCGGCGAGATAGCTGGCGAGAAAGCGCATCAGGGCGATGCGCGGGATGTGCGGGAGCCAATAGACGCCGAGCCGCCCTTCCTCGAGCGTGGCGCGCGAGGCCTCGATGCCGATTCCGGAGAGGTCGTAGGAGTTGTTCGACACCATGAAGACGTGAGTGCGGAGGATCTCCTGAAGGTAGTCGGCCTCCACGGTCAGCGCCACGTGCGGATATTTCCACAACGTGGCCACGGCCGCGTCGAGGCGCGCGCGCCACCGCGGATTATTGCGCCCGTGCCGTTCGCGATGGACCACCATCTCGGGATAGAGCCCGATGGCGATGTTGTTCACGAAGAACCGGTCGTTGACCCGCCCGGCATCGATCTGCCGCTCCGCTCCGGAGAGGGCGACGTCGAGCGCCGCGCGCCAGTCGAGCGGGATCCCGAGGTCCCGTGCGAAGTGATTGTAGGTCCCGATGGGGACCACTCCGAGAACCGCCTCCGTGTTGATGATCGGCTGCACAAGGGTGTGGATCGTGCCGTCCCCGCCGGCGGCGATG
>DATFUW010000475.1:0-2229 GCA_035260605.1 Thermoanaerobaculia bacterium
CTGCACGGCGTGTCCGGTGCCGAGCTGCGGCTCCTGCACGGCGTAGCGCGCCCGGTCGCCGAGGTGCTGCTGCACGGCCTGGCGCTGGTGTCCGACCACCACGACCGGCGCGGAACCGGAGACCGCGTGCGCGACGTCGACGACGTAATCGATCAACGGACGGCCTGCGACACGGTGCAGGACTTTTGCCCTCTTCGATTTCATCCGCGTGCCGAGGCCCGCGGCGAGGATCACGACTTCGATCCGCTCCCTCATGGCTCTTTGCGCATCCGTTCAAGAGTCCGGCCATACCGGTCGTAGAGCCGGAACACCGTCTCGGCCAGCGCCGCGGAGTCGTGACGCACGTAGTTTCCCTCGGCGATGATGTCGCCGAAGAACGGCGTGACGCCCAGCTCGCGGATCGCGGCGATGTCGAACTGCACGGGGAACTGCTCCTGGGCCTCGTATGCCGAGAGGATCGACTCCGAGGGGCGGCGCCCGTTGAGCACCATCACGTCAGCCACCAGCCCCGCATGCTCGATGATGGCGCTCAGGTGTTCCTGCGCGCTGTAGCTCTCGGTCTCGCCGGGCTGTGTCATGACGTTGCAGACGTAGACGCGGAGCGCTTTGGCCCGCCGGATCGTTTCGGCGATCGGCTTGATCAGCAGGTTGGGAATGACCGAGGTGTAGAGCGACCCCGGGCCGATGAGGATCATGTCCGCCTCTTCGATCGCACGGAGCGCGCGCTCCGGCGGCTGCGCGTCGGGCGGGTCGATGCCCAGATGCACGATGCGTGCGTGGTGCGGTTTCTTGTCCGCAGGCTCGCCGAGAAGCGACCCGCTGATGGCAACCTCGCCGATCAGCTCCGTGCCATCCGCCAGCGTGGCGCGCAGCCGGACCTGCTGCAGCGTCGACGGGACGATGTCGCCGCGGATGGCCAGGACCTCGGACGCGGCGAGGACCGCGTTGTCGAATCCGCCGGTGATGTCGGTCATCGCCGTCAGCAACAGGTTGCCGAGTGAGTGGCCGGCCAGCGCCGAGTCCGCGCTTTCGAAGCGGTAGTTGAAGAGGCGCGACAGCAGATGCTCCTCTTCCGCGAGCGCCACGATGCAGTTGCGGATGTCACCCGGCGGCAGCATCCCGAATTCCTTGCGCAACGCGCCGGAACTGCCTCCTTCATCGGTGACGGTGACGATCGCCCCGAGCCGGGCGATCGACCACGTACCCTCGGCATCGACGTAGTCCTTCAATCCGCGCAGCAGCGTCGACAGTCCCGTACCGCCGCCGAGGGTCACGATGTTCAGGCCGTGGTGGCGCATGTTCGTCCTGCGCGGCTCAGGATGACGGCCTGGCCGTCACTTCTTCTTCAGCTCCGTCAGCACCAGCTTGGCCACGGCCTTGAGCGTGTCGAACACGCCCGTGCCGTTCATGGCCACCGCCTCGAACGTCGGTTCGCCTTTGAGGTTGAGCTGCTGGTACATCTGATCGGCGGCGACGGCGGAGGGAAGATCGCGTTTGTTGAACTGCAGGACGTAGGGGAGCGTCTTCAGTTCGTAGCCCTGCTCCTTGAGATTCTTGTCCAGGTTCTGCAGCGACTCGGCGTTCGCCTCCATGCGCGCTTCCTGCGAATCGGCGACGAAGACCACGCCGTCGACCCCCTTGAGGATCAGTTTCCGCGAGGCGTCGTAGAAGACCTGCCCGGGAACGGTGTAGAGATGGAAACGGGTCTTGAAGCCGCGGACCTGGCCGAGATCGAGTGGGAGGAAGTCGAAGAAGAGCGTGCGGTCGGTCTCGGTGGCCAGCGAGATCAGCTTTCCCTTCGCCTGGGGGTTCGACTTATCGTAGATCCACTGCAGATTCGTCGTCTTTCCGCACAGACCCGGACCGTAGTAGACGATCTTGCAGTTGATCTCCCGCGCCGCGTAATTGATGAACGTCATCGTCTATTCGCTGAAGAGGCTGTCGATGTCTTCATCGGTGATCTCAGCGAACGGCGAGTCGAACCGGTCGGCGAGACTGCCCCGATCGGCCTCCGCCTTCTTCAGGAGCTGTTCGAAGGTGCGTTCGAGCTCCTGAGAGGCTTTCTTCACCCGCAACCGGACGAGTCCGAGCGACGACCGGTCGTCGAAGATGACCACGAGAATGACGCGCTGCGCGACGAGGGAAATGTGGATGTTGTCGCGCTCTCCCTCGTGGAAGAGGATCGAGAATTCCTTTTCGCCGATCAGCTTTGCCAGCCCGTCGGTGGCG
>DATFUW010000476.1:0-7439 GCA_035260605.1 Thermoanaerobaculia bacterium
GACTTCGGCCCAGCCTCTGATAGGCTTACTCCCACGTTCCCGGCGTGGGCCGAAGCCGCTCACCCTGGAACGTTAGTTATCCAGCCGAATCGTAGTCCTGGTTTTGCCCTTTTCAGCCGCGACGACCGCGCCCCGTTTTGCTGCGGTCTTCGCACGGCACGCGTCGCCTCGCGGATCGGCGCCCTTTCGATCTGCACGCAGCGCGCGAACACACCCCAGCGGCATCCGACACGCCGCCGAACCGCGACGGTGCCCGCCGCACCGTCGCCGCCATGGCTCTGATCAAACCTTTTCGAATCCGCCCGGACATGCTTCGCCGCGCTCAGGATAAAATTGGAGAACGCATGATCATCGGCGGCCTGCTCGCACCCCACCCACCGCACATCGTCTACGGCGAGAACCACTGGCGCAATGAGCCGAAGTCGGAGTGCGGGTGGGAAGTCCTGCGCTGGGGATACGCGCGCGCGCGCAAGCACTTCCTGGCCAAGAAGCCGGACGTCTTCCTCGTCCACTCGCCGCACTGGCAGACGGTGATCGGGCATCACTTCCTGGGCATCCCGGAGTTCCACGGCCTCTCGGTCGATCCGATCTTCCCCAACCTCTTCCGCTTTCAGTACGACATCAAGGTGGACGTCGAGCTGGCCGAGCTGATCGCCGAGGAGGGGCGGAAGGACGGGCTGATCACGAAGATGATGCGCAATCCGAACTTCCGCGTCGACTACGGCACGATCGTCTCCTGCCACATGATGAATCCCGAGTGGGACATCCCCATCGTCGGGATCTCCTCGAATAATTCGCCGTACTACTTCTCCAACGAGATGGGACAGGCGCAGATGGTCCGGCTGGGCGCGGCGACGCGGCGGGCGATCGAGAAGAGCGGCAAGCGCGCGGTGCTGCTGGCGTCGAACACGCTCTCGCACCGCCACTTCACCACCGAGCCGGAGATCCCCGAGGACATGTCGCGCGAGCATGTCTACGAGCACCACGGCTACCTGTGGGACATGAAGGTGCTGGACTTGATGCGCCGCGGCCGCACGCGCGAGCTGGTGGCCATCCTGCCCGAGTTCATGGACATGGCGGTCAGCGAAGTGAAAGCCGGGTCGCTGGCCTGGATGTTGTCCGCACTCGGCTTTCCCGATTACCCGGCCGAGGTCTACGGCTACTGGACCGTGATCGGCACGGGCAACGCGGTCGTCGGATGGGACCCGGAGCTCAAGGGAGCAGCGACGACGCAGGGGGCGGCGTGATCATTGCCTTTCTCGTTCTGGCAACGGCATTTCCCTCGTTGAGCCGCACGTCGTGGATGCGGCCCGAGGCGTTTCACCTCGGCATCGGTATGAATCGGGCGGAGGTCGACGAGGCGCTGAAGAACATCGGCTGGGAGACGAAGAAGGGCAACGACGACGATCATCGGATCATCGACTACGCCGACGACAAAGCGGTCACGCTCGAGTTTCACAAGGACCGCCTGCGATCGATCCGCTTCGAACTCTTCACCTTCCTCCCCGACGCCAAGACGGTGTTCGCGGAAGAGAAGGAGTACCTGCGGAAGACGTACGGCCCTCCGAAAGCGCTGGCCTCGAAGTCGGTGGTGCTCTACGACGGCACCCTGCCGAATGTGATGGTCGTGGTCTCCGACGATCCGAAATCGGCCAACGGCCAGAAGGGGCTCGGCATCCTCGTCGTCCGTTACTACGACCCCGCGCCGCCGCGCTAAGGGAGGCCGATCACGCCGGCGCCTGCCCTGCCCGGCCGTCTCAGGATGGAAACGGCGACGGGGTCGTTACAGAAGGGAATCGCCAACTCGAGCTCCGCAAACGCAATCCGGTTCACAGGCGCGCCAGGAGCTTGTAGAACACGGCCGTGCCGAGGCCCCACGCACCGTTGACGATGGGGCCGATGGCCATCGTTTTCGGTCTGAATCCGCCGGCCATCGGCTGATGTTTCAGTGGCGCGACGATGAACCAGGCGACGAGCGTCGGCGCGATCGCCCCGATCACGATCGCCCAGATCCAGAATGACGCGCCGCGTTGGTGAGCGATCGCCGGAATCAGGATCGCGCCCCAGATGCCTCCCCAGAACGCGAGGGAAATCACGGCAGGCACGCCGAACGGTGGCACTGGATTCATGGCGTACGGCGCGCGCGGCACGACCGCCATCGCGTGCAAGACCCACAGCGTGAGCTGATGAAACGTCAGCGTGGCGACGAAACCGGCGACGAACCCGAGAAGCGCGCGCTTCACAATACGACCGTTCTCAAGTACCCGATCGTGACGTTGCAAACTTCCGTCCAGCGGAGTTTCGGCTCCCAGCCGAGCAGCTTCGTCGTCCGAACCTACGACCCCACGACCTTGCGCACGCTCATGGTCTCGACGAACGTCGACGGCGCCGAATCGGGCTGCGAGACGATCGTCGTCAGCCAGCTCGTTCCGTCGAGGTCTTTCTTCAGGAAGGACCGCGTGTTGCTGCCGGAGTTGCGCAGCGTCCACCCCTTGGACACGATGTCTTTCGTGGCGTAGTCGAGCAACTGCTCCTGCGTGAAGGCGATGCGCAGTGTCCCCCGCACTTCCCACTGATTGGTGTCGCCGTGACTCACGGTCTCGTTCCAGACCGCGTCGTCCGGCAGGTGGACGTCCGGCATACGCGTGTCGGCGTACGCCGCGCGCGTCCACTGCGAGTCGGGCTGCCAGCGATACTCCAGTCCGCGGGCGATGTTTTCCGCGCGCGTGCGGCCGTACTCGCGATCCATCACGTGCAGTGCGCCGTCGATCCCGGCCGAGAGTCCGGCGGTGGTGATCACTTTCCCATTGTCCACGAAGCGTTTGCGGACCACGTGCACCTTCGGGTACTCGGTGGCCAGTTCCTCGATGCGGCCGGAGGTCGTGGTCGCCGTCAGGCCGTCGAGCAGCCCGGCCTTCGCCAGGAAGAAGGCTCCGTTGCAGACCGACATGACGTAGCGCGACGCGGCGGCGCGTTGGCGGATCCACGAGATCACGCGCGGATTCTTCATCGTATCGCCGACGCCGCCGCCCGGAATGAGCAGCAGATCGGCGGCCGGGGCGTGATCGAGATCGAAATCGGGAGTGATGTGCAGGCCGAAGACGGTGCGGATCGGCGCGGCCGTCGCCCCCACCGTGAACACCTCTGCGCCGGCCTCGCCGAGAACCTCGATGGGAGCGGTGAAGTCGATGTCTTCGGCCGAGTCGAAAATCAGGACGGCGGCACGGAAGCGGCTGTCCTTCTCGACCAGCTTCATTCCGCAAATGGGGCACGTCCCCGGCTTGTCGAACTGCTGGGTGTGCTGCGGCATCGGGCAGACCCAGACTTTCGCCGAGGCGGCGAACGTCGCCGCGGGGGCCACGAAGAAAAGCGAGAGCGCGAGCAGGAGCGCCGAATGCATGCGCATGGTTGTCCTCCGCCTCCAGCATCGGTCCTCGGGGCCGGCAAAGATTGGATCAATTCAAGGTTCCGTCACAAACCCCGGGGCCCTCAGCACGTACCATGATTCGATGAGTTCCCTGGCCATCGGGCAGTACTTCGGGCGCGTTCCGCGGAGCTGGAGCGCCGAATCGCTGCACCTCAGCCCGGTGATTCACGACCGGCAGCGCATCAACCCGTCGCACGCGCACGAGGCGGCGTTCATCACCCTGATGCTCGGGGGCGAGTACACGGAGATGGCGGGGCGGCACTCCCTTTTATTCGACCGCTACACGGCGATTTACCATCCGGCGGGACTCGATCATCGAGACGTCATCGGCGGTTCGGGCGTGCGGCTGCTCCTGTTCGAGTTTCATCCGACGCTGCTGGACGGCGTCGAGCACGACCGCGCGGGGATGCGCTCCATGCGCGATCTCTCCGGCTCGCGCGCGGCGTTCGATCTCCTGACGCTCTACCGCCGGGCGATGACCGACGACGACGAGTTCGGATTCGAGTCGGCGGCCGTCGAGCTGATCGCACGGCTGACACCGCAGATCCGAGCGCCGCAGCGCGGTCTGCCGTCGCTCCGCCGGGCGCGCGAGTATCTGCACGCCCACTTCCGCGACCGCCTCACTGTGCAGGAGGTCGCGCGTGCCGCCGGCGTCCATCCTGTCTACCTCGGCCAGGCGTTCCGGCGCGAGTTCGGCGAGACCATCGGCGAGGCCGTCATGCGCCTCCGCGTCCGCGCGGCTGCCGAACAACTCAGCAGCACCGGCACGCCCCTCGCCGTGGTGGCCTGCGACCACGGCTTCTGCGATCAGAGCCACCTGCACCGCGCGTTCCGGAAACTCTCGGGAGTCACGCCCCTGCAGTTCCGGCACACCTGGCGCGACTTCGATTCCCTGCCGCCGCGGTGATCGCCGGAAACCGTTCCGCGAACCGCTCCAGGTGCAACATCGGGCCGCTCTGGTGCGTAACGAACGTCCATGATGACGGCAACGGAACGGACACCGCGCTGGACGAGCGGCCCCGCCCTGGTGGGCTTGATCGCTGCGATCAAGTTGCTCGTTCACATGGCCACGGCACCGATGTATGGCTTCTTCATCGACGAGCTGTATTTCCTCGCCTGCGGGCAGCATCTGGCATGGGGCTACGTCGACATGCCGCCGCTGACCGCATTTCAGGCATGGCTCACGCGCCATCTGTTCGGCAATTCGCCTTACTCGATCCGCCTCTTTCCGTCACTCGCCGGCGCGGGACTCGTGCTTCTGACCGGGGCGATCGTTCGCGAGCTCGGGGGCGGGCGCTTCGCCCAGGTCCTCGCAGCGCTCGTGGTCCTCTTCGCGCCGGGCTACCTGGCGCTCGACAGCTATCTGTCGATGAACTCCATTGAGCCGCTGGTGTGGGGAGGATGTGCGCTGGTGGTCATCCGCATCATCCGGCGCAATGATCCGCGGCTTTGGCCGTGGTTTGGCTTCCTGGCCGGGATCGGTCTGCTGAACAAGCACACCATGCTGGTCTTCGGATTGGCCATCGTCCTGGCACTGCTGCTCACGGCCGATCGCGTCCTGATGTTCAACCGCTGGTTCGTTCTCGCGGGAATCATCGCGCTTGCGACGGTCCTGCCGAACCTGATGTGGGAAATCGGTCATCACTTTCCGCATCTCGAGTTGCTGGCCAACATCAGGAAGGACGCACGCGACGTGCAGGCGAATCCCATCGTCTTTCTGCTCTGGGACGCTCTGCTGGCGAATCCGGCATCGGCGCCGCTGTGGATTGCCGGTCTTGTGTCGCTGCTGGCCGGCGCGCTGAAGCGCTTCCGGATGATCGGCCTGGCGTGGATCGTCGCGTACGTCGTTCTCATCGCGGTTCACGGCCGGTTCTATTACCTTCTTCCCGCGTTTCCGCCGATCATCGCCGCGGGCGCAATCGCCACGGAGAGGATGATGCAGGCCGGCCGCGCCTGGATGCGGCCCGCATACGCCGCGGCGATCATCGTCATCGGCGCGCTGATTGCGCCGAGCGCGGTTCCCCTCCTCCCTCCGCAAAGGTATCTGCAGTGGGCGGCGCTGACACATCTCGGACCGCCGAAATTCGAGAATCGCCCGACTACCTCGATGCCGCAGTTCTTCGCAGACCGGTTCGGATGGCGGCAGATGGTGGCCACCGTGGCACGAGCCTGGTACAGCCTTCCGCCCGACGAGCGCGTGAAGACCGCGATCTTCGGCAATGACTTCGGGCAGGCGGCCGCCGTCGATTTCTATGGACCGGAGTACGGCCTGCCCAAGTCGATCAGCGGCCACCTCACGTACTGGTATTGGGGACCGCGCAATTACACCGGCGAGAGCGTGCTCGTCCTCGGCGACAATCGGCGGAGGCTCGAAGAGCTGTTCGAGGTTGTCAGACCCATGGGGAAGATCGGCAGCCCGTATGCGATGCAGCAGGAGCACTTCACGCTCTATCTGGCGCAGAAGCCGCGCGGGTGGACCTTCCAGAGCGTCTGGCCGGAGTTGAAAAACTTCCACTGACACGCCGGACTCGAGCGGGTCCGGAGCGCGTCCGGCATGTGATCAGCGCTTGAGCACGTCGCCGCCTTTCATCACGAAATCGGCGGCTTTGTTCGGCGCGCGAAATCGCTTCGCCCATCGGGGGTCAGAGCTTTAGTTTTGTATTTTCTACCACTGGCAGATTTTTCGGCCGCAGATCCGGCGCCGTCTTCCGCGATTCAGAGAATCCGGAACTTCGACGATGGGAGCATTGGGCGGAAGGGCTACCTCCAAAACGTGGAAAACTCAGCACGAAAGCTCTGAGCCCAATTCCGAAGCGCTCGCCGGGACGCGCAGCTCGAGCCGGCGGAGGTGCTCGGGATCGGCGATGGCATCGATGGCCGAGATCCTGCCGCCGGCGATCGTGAAGCGGAGCACCATCATCAGCCGGCCGCGGGGGGCGACCACCACGCCGAGATCGCCGTCGATCAGCACCGGCCGTGCGGCGCGTGCACGGCCGCGCATGGCGCGTGCCGCCACCTCGCGGGCGCCGCGGAGCTCGGCCGGAGTGTCGGGGCGCTGCGCCGCTCGGTCGCTGCGGACCACGATGTCGGGATCGAGCACCGCGAGCAGCGCATCGAAGTCGCCGGCGCGCGCCGCGGCGAGGAAGGCATCGACGAGCTGCCGCTGGCGTTCGCGGTCCCGGTCCGGTGGCTCGGCCCCCTGCACGCGCCGGCGCGCACGGCTGGCGAGCTGCCGCGTGGCATCGAGCGAGCGACCGACGATCGGCGCGATCTCCTCGAACGGCATGGCGAACAGGTCGTGCAGCACGAACGCCAGGCGCTCCGCGGGCGGCAGCATATCGAGCACCACCAGCAGCGCCAGTCCGACCGAATCGGCGAGCAACGCCTCGTCCTCCGGGCCGGCACGGCCCGCCACCGGCCCAGAGATCGCCTCGAGCGGCTCTTCGCGCCGCGATTCCCGGGAGCGGAGCATGTCGAGACAGACGCGCGCCACGACCGTGGTCAGCCACCCGCCGAGGTTCTCGACTCCGCTTGTGTCCGCCCGGCTGAGGCGCAGCCAGGCCTGCTGCACGGCGTCATCGGCCTCGTCGAGCGAGCCGAGCATCCGGAACGCCACGGCACGCAGATGCTGCCGGTGCGATTCGAAGCGCTGCGCCAGAAATTCGTGTGTGTCCATCGGTCACATTTCCTCGCCGCCATCCGTCAGGTTGCTGACGGGCCACACGGCTCCGATGTGACAAGGAGATGAAACCATGGAATCACGAATGAGCAACCCGGCAATGATTCTTCCCGGAACGCTGCAGGCCCTCCAGACCCTCGGCGCGGCGGCCGAGCGGACGGAACTGCCGAAGCGGACCATCGATCTCGTGCACCTGCGCGTCAGCCAGATCAATGGCTGCAGCGTCTGCGTCGACCTGCATGCGCGCGAACTGCGGGGGTCGGGCGAAACCGATGAGCGCCTCTTCGCCGTCGCCGCGTGGCGCGATGCGCCGTACTTCAGCGATGCGGAGCG
>DATFUW010000477.1:0-4344 GCA_035260605.1 Thermoanaerobaculia bacterium
GCAGGGCTGATGGCGGTTGCCGGGCGTCTGCTTCGTTGCTCGTCGTCAGCGATGCCACCGCATCGCCTCCTCCTCGCGCCTCGCATCCGACCGCCAAGCGCCATCAGCGACGGCCATTGGACTTGTTCAGAGCTTCCCTAGGAGATGGGGGACCCCGTCTCAGTCGCGCAGCACGGCGCGCGCGAACTTGAGGAAGTAGTCGACCCCGGAGACGAGGGCGAAGAGAATCACCACCCAGAGCGCCACGACGCCGATGAAGCGGAACTCGCCCAGCTCGTAGCCGACGATCAGCAGGGAGATGGCGATCACCTGGGCGATGGTCTTCGTCTTTCCCAGCGGGGAGGCGGCGATGGTCACGCCATGCTGTGCGGCGATGGAGCGCAGGCCCGAGACGGCGAACTCGCGCCCGATGATGATCACCACCATCCAGGCGCGGGCCAGGCCGAGTTCCACCAGGGAGATGAACGCCGCTGACATCAGCAGTTTGTCAGCGATCGGGTCGAGCAGCGCGCCGAGGCGTGTCGTCTTGCCGGTCCGGCGGGCGATGTAGCCGTCGAAGAAGTCGGTGATCGCCGCCAGAAGAAAAATCCCCAGACCGACGAAGTCGGAGAATTTCGTCAGCAGCACGACCACCAGGAAGGGGACCAGGAAGATCCGGAGGAGGGTCAGCGAGTTGGGCAGATTCCAGATCTCGTTGCGGACGTCTTCCCTGGGCGGCGGAACAGCGTGCGGCCGTTCGATCGCGGAAGCTTCGGTGGTGGGGGAGGACATCGGGTCTCGTTTCGTGTCGGCAACCTCAGAATACATCGCAGAGACAGGAATATCGAACACGCAATTGACATTCCTGAAACCGTCGCGGAGAATCGCGATCCCACCCGAAACTGCGAAAGTGGCGGAACTGGTAGACGCGCTGGTTTCAGGAGCCAGTGGCTTCACTGCCGTGGGGGTTCGAGTCCCCCCTTTCGCACCAATCTTCCCGGAGTTCGTTGTTCGGCCGGATTTCTTTCTTCGGCAGGGTAGTGAAATGGCCTTCCCGGTCACTCATTATCAATGCCGGAGGAGGCGAAGCGCATCCGGGTGCTGGTCGTCGAGGATGACGAGAATCTGGCGGGCGGATTGGCCTTTGCGCTCTCCCAGCACGGGATCCACGTTGCGGTGATTCACCGAGGGCGGCCGGTGCCGGCCCTGGTGGCCGCGCTTCGGCCCGACGTGGTGGTCCTCGACATCTCGCTTCCAGATCTGAACGGCATTCACGTGGCCCGGCTCATCCGACCGGCGTTTCCCAATCTGCCGATCATCTTCGTCACGGCGCACGACAACCTCAGCGAAATCAATCGGGCCCAGGCGCTTCCGCACACGAAGATTGTGCATAAACCGTTCACCGTGGCCGCGCTGGTCACGGCGATCCGGGCGATCATCGAACCACGCTAGGGAAGCGCGCTAGACGAGCAGCCGGTAGATCTCGTTCTTCCGCACTCCGAACTTCTCGGCCACGACTTTGAGTGCGTCGTTCCGCCGCATTCCGCCGGCGCGGAGACGCTCGAACTCGGCGGCGATCGCCTCGCGGTCGAACGCGGGCTTCGTCGGCGCGGCGGGGCCGAAGACCAGTGTGATCTCCCCCCGCACCGCCGCCCGTGAGCGGAGCTGCTCGAGCACAGCGGAGACCGTCCCGTTGAGAAACTCCTCGTGGATCTTGGTCATCTCACGGGCCAGAGTGATCTCGACGTCTCCGATCGTCTGCAGCGCGTCCTCGAGCGAGGCGATGATCCGCTCGGGTGATTCGTACACGATCGCCGTCGTCGCGGCCTCGGCGATCCGGGCGTAGAACTCCCGACGCTCGTTCCCGCGGTGCGGTGCGAAGCCGTAGAAGGTGAACGGCGCGGGAGCGATCCCACTGGCCGCCAGCGCCAGCGCACCGGCGAACGGGCCCGGGACCGGCTCGACGGCGATGCGGCGCTCGCGCGCCAGACGCACCAGCCGGTAGCCCGGATCGGACATCACCGGCATGCCGGCGTCGCTGACGAGGGCCATCGTCGCTCCCCCTTCGATCCGGGCGATGGCAGCGGCGGACTTCTCCTCCTCGTTGTGCTCGTGCAGGCTCTCGGCGGGACGGTCGATTCCGAAGTGCGTCAGCAGCTTGCGCGTGTGGCGGGTGTCTTCGCAGAGGATGACGTCCGCCGATTTGAGCGCCTCGACCGCGCGGGGGGAGAGATCGCCCAGATTTCCGATCGGTGTCCCGACGATGAGGAGCTTCCCCGGCACGGACGAAGTCTACGCTTCACAACGCGCGAGCTCGTCCTCCAGTTGACGCGAAAGCTCGAGCAGCGAGTCCGAGAGCTGCGCCGGAGTAGGACGCGATGCGCCGGTCTCGTCGAGGAACAGCGTGAGCGTCTCGGTCATCTGCTGGCCCACGTTGCTGATCCGCGGGAATCCGAGCGCTCCGCCGGAGCCCTTCAGTTGATGGGCGGCAAACAGCAGCGAAGGGAATGCGTTCTTGAACTGCTGGTCGAGCCGGAGGCGCTGCGCGTTCGCGCGGACCTCGCCGATCCTGCGGCGGATCTCGCTGAGGTATTCGCGCTGCAGGCGCTCGATTTCTTCACTCACGTCCCGTGCGGGTGCAGAAGCTGCGCCACAGCAGGATCGCGGCCGCAGCGGCAACGTTCAACGACTCGACGTTTCGAGTCGTGGCCACCGACACGGCCGTCGCCCGCTGCCGCAGGGGAGACGAGACGCCGCTTCCTTCCGATCCGAGGATCAGGATGGCGTTCCCCGCGGGAAGATCGTGTCGTGTGGCCCCGGCCGCCGCCGCGTAGAGATCGAGACCCGTTTCCAGGAGCTGCTCGACCGTCATGCCGGTCACCGGCACGGTCAGGATCGCGCCGGCGGACGCGCGGACGGCTTTTGGCGAAAACAGATCGGCGCAGCCGGGAAGGGCAATGACCCCCGCGGCATCGAACGCCGCCGCCAGCCGGACGACAGTCCCGGCGTTGCCGGGGTCCTGCACGCCGTCGAGCGCCACGAAAATCGAATCGCGCCGGTCGAAGAAACGGACGCGGTCGGCGAGCGGCCGCTCGAAGAGCCCGATCACTCCCTGCGAGGTCTTCGTGTCCGCGATCTCGCGAAAGAGCTCGCGCGCGAGGACGTAGAGCCGCCGCTCCGGCGTCTCGAGTTCCAGGCGGCGGAGAGCCGGCTCGGTGCACAACACGGCGATCGGATTCCAGCCGGCGGCGAGGGCGTCACGAACGGCCTTCGGCCCCTCGATCACGATCTCGGCGTCGTGTTCGCGCAGCGCATCGCGGACGCGTCTGAACCACCGATTGTCGCGGCTGGTGATCACTCCACTACAATGTCCTCTTTTTCGGGTCCTGATGATACTGAAACCCACCGCCTGGTCGTCACTGTGGACGTTCCCCAGCATCCTGCTCTCCGCGTTCGTGATTGCCTGGGGAGCGGAAGCTGCGCAGTTCCTCATCTCGCAGGGGCTGGCGCTGGCCATCCTGGCGTGGCTGCAAACCCTCCCGGAGTTCGCCGTCGAGGCGGTGATCGCCTGGCAGGCAGGGAAGGACCCCTCGCAGACGCATCTGGTGATCGCGAATTTCACCGGGAGCCTCCGCCTGCTGGTGGGGCTCGGCTGGCCGATGGTCTATTTCGTGGCGGCGGCATCACGACGCAGCTTCCGTTCGATCCAGTTCGATGACGAGCACTCGATCGAGATCTTCGGACTGCTGCTGCCGATCGTCTACTTCACATTCATCTGGTGGAAGGGAACGCTGACGATCTGGGACGCCATCCCGCTGTCGGCGTGCTACTTCGCCTATCTGGCGATCCTGTGGAAGATCCCGCCGCGCGAGGACGCCGAAGAGGCGCTGGAGGACCTCGGCGTGGTGCCGAGGAAGACGCTCGCGCTGCCGCCGCTGCAGCGGAACCTGGCGATCTGGCTGATGTTCCTCGCCGGAGGCGCGCTGCTCTACTTCTCGGCGCATCCGTTTTTGAATTCGATGCTCGCCATGGCGGCGAGCTTCGGCGTTTCGACGTTCGTCTTCGTGCAGTGGGTGGCGCCGTTCCTGTCGGAGTTCCCCGAGAAGCTGAGTGCCTTCTACTGGGCCCGCAAGGTGTCGACGGCGAACGTGGCGGTGATGAACATGGTGTCGTCGAACATCAACCAGTGGAGCATCCTCTCTGCGATGCTTCCGATCATCTTCGCCATCAGCGGCGGGAGCATCGAGCCGATCGTCTTCGACGCCTTTCAGCGGGAGGAGATCATCCTGACGATCCTGCAGAGCTTCCTCGGGTTCCTGCTGCTGCTGAATCTGGAGTTCAAGCTGCACGAGGCCACCATTCTGT
>DATFUW010000478.1:0-3881 GCA_035260605.1 Thermoanaerobaculia bacterium
CGTAGAGATCCAGCGTCTCGACCACGACCTCGGTCGACTTCTCCGCCGGGTCGTCGTCCGAGAACGACCGGAAGTCGTGACGGCCGACCAGGAGGGCACCGGCCGCGCGCATCGCGTCGACCGCCAGCGGCTCCTTCACCCACCAGACGAACGGCTTGCCGAACGCGGTGCGGCGCGTGGAAATCTGGTAGAGGTAGACGCGCGAGACCGCGTCGTGCCGCGCGTGGAACCCGTCGCTCGCGCGCACCGCGTCGAGCACGTTGATGTCGAACGGGAGCAGGTCGTTCAGCTTATGGACGATGACCGCAGGATCGGCCGCCTTGCGCAGCCGCAGATGCGCGACCTGGCCGGCGGCGTGCACGCCGGCGTCCGTCCGTCCGGCCCCGCCGGCATCCGCTTCGCCGAACGACTCGGTCGCCGCACGGAGCAGCCGCCCCTGGATCGTCTTCGGCGTGTTACCCTGCGCCTGCCATCCGGAGTAGCGTGTTCCTTCGTATTCTAGGTTCAGTTTGTAGGTGGGCATCTCGCGACGGCCATGGCTCGACCCGCTAACTGGCAGGTTCTCGGCGATCTCCTCGTCGTCGTCTGGGACGACGGGCACGAGTCCTATTATCCCCTCGAGGCGCTGCGCCGGGCATGTCCGTGCGCCAGTTGCTCAGGCGAGCCTGACCTCTTCGGCCGGATGGCAATGGGACCGACGCCGCGCTACTCCGCCGCGTCGTTTCAGCTGGCGAGCATCACGCCCGTCGGCAACTACGCCCTCCAGCCGAACTGGGCCGACGGACACGATTACGGGATCTGGACCTTCGAGCGTCTGCGCGCCGTGTGCCCCTGCGTCGAATGCAAGGCAGCGATTCGTGATGAATGACGAGTGAGGAACGTCGTTCATCCTGCATCCTTCGTGATCCTCGTCCCGTCCCTCCCCTCCAGCGCCTCGCGGACGTGCTCCACGTCGGTGATCAGCACCTCTCCCCCGCCGCCGCGTACGAACTGAACGGCGGCCTGGATCTTCGGGCCCATCGATCCCGGAGCGAACTGCCCTTCGCCGAGGTAGCGTTCCGCTTCGGCGACCGTGAGGCGATCGACCGGGCGCTCGGTCGGCTTCCCGAAATCGAGCGCCACTTTGCCGACGCCGGTGAGGACGAGATACATGTCGGCCTTCAGTTCCGCGGCCAGCAGGGCCGAGGCGAAATCCTTGTCGATCACCGCCTCGATGCCGCGCCATTGTCCGTCGCGGCCGAGCACCACCGGGATTCCTCCGCCGCCGGCGGCGATGACCACGTCGGCCCATTCGACCATGTGCGCGATCGTCTCCGCGTTGAGAATGCGAAGCGGGCGCGGCGACGGCACGACGTGGCGCCATCCGCGTCCTGCGTCTTCGCGCATGGTCCAGCCGAGGTCGCGTTCCAGTGCCTCGGCGCGGTATCGCGTGAGGAACGGGCCGATCGGTTTCGTCGGGCGCTTGAACGCCGGATCGTTCGGATCGACCTGCACCTCGGTCAGCACGGTGGCCACCACGCCGCCATGCCCGATGCTCTCCATCCGGTTGCGGATGGCCTGCTGCAGCAGGAACCCCATCGACCCTTCGGTCTGCGCCACGGCGATGTCCAGGGTCTGCAGCGGCACTTTGGTGGACGCCTCCTCGGCTTGAATGAGCACGTTGCCAACCTGCGGCCCATTGCCGTGCACGACGATGATCCGGTAGCCGCGGCCGGCGATCTCCACGAGCCAGCGCGCCGCCTGTTTGGCGCGCGCGATCTGCTCCTCGTTCGTGCCGCGGTCCTCGGGGCGTAACAGTGCGTTCCCGCCGAAGGCGATAACCGCCAGTTTGCGTCCGCCCCGCGATTCAGATTTCATCGCGCTCGAGGGGCATGGTCATGCAACGCGGTCCGCCGCGTGCGCGGGAGAGTTCGTGCCCCTGCATCTGGATGGCGTACTTCTTACTGGTCCACGTCTCCAGCTCCGTGCGGCCGAGGAGCAGATCGTCCTCGTAGACGATGTTGTAGCCGCGCAACGCCAGCTCTTCCGCGGTTCGTACGTTCCGCTCGTAGAGCATGACGATTCCCGGAGCGAGGGTGAAGGCGTTGGCCCCGTCGGTCCACTGTTCGCGCTGCTGGTCGACCGCTTTCTTCCCGCCGCAGTAGATCGGTTCGAGATCGAGACCGCGCCGGCGCAGGGCGGCGAGCAGCGACTTCTGCGGCGAGAAGGAGATCGAGCGCTTCGTCAGATCGATGGCCGTCACCTTCGCCGGCTGCCGGCCGCCGGGCAGGATCACCGGCGGATAGATCAGGCACTCGTCGGTGCTGGTGAAGGTGAAGACCGTGTCGAGGTGCATGAACGAGCGCTGCTTCGGGAGTTCCACCACCAGGATGGTCTCCACGGGCGAGTTGACCTCGCGCAGCGAGCGCGCGAGATGGCGGATGGCGTCGCGGTTCGTCCGCTCGGTCATGCCGACGATCAGCAGATCGCGGCGCGCCACGAGAATGTCACCCCCTTCGATCGTCGGCCGCGGCATGCGCTCCCGCGCGTCGGCCATAAAGTCGACGCGGAACGCGCAGCTCTCGCGGAAGGCGGGGTGGTACTCGAATACGTATTTCGAAAGCAGGGCTTCGCGGCGGCGAGCCTGCGTGGCCATCCCGCAGAGCACCACCCCCGAGCCGAGCACGACCTGCGGATCGCGCGTAAAAAAGTAGTTCGGCACCGGAAAGAGATCAAAGCGGGGAAGCTGCCCGGATTTTTCCTTCTCGCGAGGAATGCCGCCGATCAGGACCTCGGCCAGCTCCGCGGGACGGCGGTCGAGCAGCGACGTCTCCAGCCGCCGGTTGAGCTTGTTCCGGCGCGCGATGTCGCGGACCACGACCTCCTTGACATCGTCGTCTTCGAGGATCTCCTCGAGCAGATCCTGGACGTCGTACACCTGCTGGGCGACGAAGCGCAGGAGCTGTTGAAAGCGCCGGTGTTCTTCGCGCGCGACCTGACCGTACAGGATGTCGTCGAAGAGCAGCTGCGTCATCATCGGCGGGACCATCACGTCGATTTCCCGCCCGGGGAGGTGCACGAGCACGCTCTTCAGCCGCCCCGTCTCACTCGTCACGCTCAAGCGCATGCGCGCGGCATTCTACCTTCGGGCGTAGAATGCGCCATCCGATGGGCACCATCTCCTGGTGCATGCTCGGTTTCGGCGCGATCGCCGCCATGTCGGCGGCGCAGGCGGCCGCTGCCCCGGCAGCACCAGCGGATCTGTCCGGACCACATCTGGTCTTCATCCGCACGATTCCGGCTCCCCTCGATCTGCGGCCGGCCGAACGGATCGCCGTGGTCTCCGCGGCCGGCGCCGGACCGGTCGGCACCTTCGTCGACTGGTTCGTGGAGTACGCCGGAAAGAACGGCGCGCTGTCGGTCGAGAACGCCGTGAACAATCGCCGCTACGCGAACCTCGAAGATCCGGCGATGCTGCGGCGCCTGCGGCGGGAGCATCCGGCCGATCTGTACGTCTGCGTCACGCGCTTGGTTTGCAGCGGCACGCAACGGTCCGCGGCGCGTTCCGAACGCGAGGGGGCCGGCCGGCGGATCGTCTGGCTGGACGCCGCCTGCGAGGCGCAGCTCGAGGTGCGTGGAACCGACGGCAAGCGGATCGCCGCGTTCGGGGCGCGGGGTGAGGGAACCTCGCCACGCGTCAGCGTGCCGACGGACGACGAGCGGCAGATCGCCTTCGGACAGGCGGCGCGCTACGCGGCGCTCGATGCCGCGCAGACGATCACTCCGCGGGTCATCCGCGACAGCATCGAGCTCGACGACAGCGCACCGCAGTTCGCCGACGGCTGGCGGATGATCGATGCGGACCGCCTGCGCGATGCGCGCGCCATCTGGGAGCTCGCCCT
>DATFUW010000479.1:0-3377 GCA_035260605.1 Thermoanaerobaculia bacterium
GGATGTCGTTGAAGGCCAGGATGCGCGCAGCTTCGGAGGCGAACTTCTCCGACAGAAACCGGGTGTCGTAGGCCACCACCACGCCGCTGCCCTTCTGTTCGGATTTCCTGAGGTAGTTGGCGATGCCCTGGCTGGCGATGCGGACGTTGGCAAAGGTGAAGTCCTCTCCAATGATGCCGCGCCAGCCTGAGGTCCCGAACTTGATCATCGACACTCCTCCGAGGGGGACGCAAACCTTAACGCCTTAGCGAGTAAAATGCCACGATTCGGTCCATGCACGACGGGAAAAACATCGCGGATGTCGCGGAACTCGTCCGCAATCTCCTGCCCGGCGACGGAAACTGGTTCGATCTGATCGAACATCTTCCCGTCGGGGTCTGCGTCTACGGCGCGCATGGCGAACAGGTGTATGGCAACGCAGCCGCAGCAGACATCCTCGGTGAGGTGCCACCGGCGGGAGCGAGCGCGGCGGAGCGCGCCACGAGATTGCGCACGCTGATCGCCGGAACGGGGAAGGCGTATCCCGCCGAGCAACTCCCCAGCATGCGCGCGGTGCGCGGCGAACACCTGCGGATCATGGACCTGGAAGTCGACCGCGGAGACCGCCGGCTCGTGCTCGATGTGGCCGCATGTCCGCTGACCGACCCCGCGGGGAAGGCCATCGGTGCGGTCTCGGCTTTCACCGACATCACCGCGGCGGCGCAGACGGAGCGCGCGTACGGCAGTCTCGTCGCGCGCCTGCCGGCCGGCGTGTACAGCGTGACGCTCGAGGGAGAGTTCCTCCTGGCAAATCCGGCGATGCGCGCCATGCTCGGCTACGGGCCCGACGAATCGCTCGCCGAGGCGAACCTCGAACGCGACCACACCAACCGCCCGCAACGCCTGGTGTTCCGGCGCATGCTCGCCGAACGGGGAGAGGTCCGGTCGTTCGAAAGCACCTGGCGCCGCCGCGACGGCAGCGTCGTCTACGTCAGCCAGAACGCGTCCGCGATCCGCGACGACTCGGGCCGCATCCTCTCCATCGAAGGCATCGTCGAGGACATCACCGAACGGAAGCGCACGCAGGAAGAGCTGCGCGAAAACCGTGAGCGCTACCGGCAGCTCGTCGAAAACGCGAACGACATCATTTACCGCACCGACGCGTACGGGAATTTCACCTATGTGAACCCTACCGTACGCAAGATCCTCGGCTATACCGAGGAGGAGTTGCTCGGCCGGCACTTCACGGACCTGATCGGTCCGGAGCACCGCGAGCTGGCGCGCGCGTTCTACAACGTCCAGTTTCAGACTCGGGCCCCGAACACGTATTTCGAGTTTCCGGTTCTTGCGAAACACGGGGAACCCGTCTGGCTCGGCCAGAACGTGCAGATCGTCGTCACCGGGCATTGGGTGCTCGGATTCCAGGCCGTGGCGCGCGACATCTCGGAACGCAAGCGGATGGAGACCGAACTGGGACAGGCACGCGACGCGGCGCTGGAGTCCGCCCGGATCAAATCGGAGTTTCTGGCCAACATGAGCCACGAGATCCGCACGCCGATGAACGGCATGGTCGGCATGGCCGATCTGCTGCTGCGCACGGTGCTCTCTCCCGAACAGCGCGATTACGCCCAGACCATCCGCGGAAGTGCCGAGACACTGCTGACGCTGGTCGACGACATCCTCGATCTGTCGAAGATCGAGGCCGGCAAGCTCACGGTCAAGGAAGTCGACTTCGACCTCGACGAACTGATCGATGCCATCACCGATCTGTTCGCCGAACGCGCCGCGGCCAAAGGGCTGCACTTCCGCGCCGTGATCTATCCCGACGTGCACCGCCGCTTTCACGGCGACGCCCTCCGCCTGCGCCAGGTGCTGATGAACTTGATCGGCAACGCCTTGAAGTTCACCGAGGTGGGAGAGGTGAACCTCTCCGTGATGCGCGAGAAGGACACCGCGGATGAGACGGAGCTCTGGTTTCTGGTCAACGATACGGGGATCGGCATCTCCGAGACCGACCAGCAGCGGCTGTTCACGCCGTTCACACAGGCCGACGGTTCGTCGACGCGGCGCTACGCCGGCACGGGTCTGGGTCTGGCCATTTCCCGCCAGCTCATCGACATGCTCGGCGGGCGGATCGGCGTGGCCAGCTCACCCGGCGAGGGATCGACGTTCTGGTTCACGCTGACGTTCAGAAAGGACCTGCGGCCCGAGGGGGCGGAGCGGCGCCCGGTGCTCGCCGGCGTCCGCGCGCTCCTCGTCGACTCAAACGAGATGAACCGCATGGTCCTGCGGCGGCACCTGGCATCGTCTTCGGTGATGGTGGACGAGGCGGTCAGCGGCGCGGATGCGCTGTCGCTGCTGCGCGCCACCGCGTCGTCCGGGCATGCCTACGACGTGGTGATCATGGACATGCAGCTTTCCGGCAGCGACGGCATCAGCGTCGCGCGCGAGATGCACGAAGATCCGATGATCCGCGCCACGCCGATCGTCCTGGTGACGGTCATCGGCCGCCGCAAGAGCGATGTCGAGTTCTTTCGCGCCGAAGGCATCGATGCCTTCGTCATCAAGCCGGTGCGCCGCGCGCCGCTCGCCGCCGCGGTGGCGCAGGTAATCCGCCGTCTCCCCGACGAAACCGCTCCCGCTTCGCAGCCGGAGACCGCCGGGGTGCTGAAGCACACGATCCTCGTCGTCGAGGACAACATCGTGAACCAGAAAGTGGCGGTCGGGCAGTTGCGCCAGCTCGGATATCCATCGGAGGTCGCCGGGAACGGCACGCTGGCCTTCGAGGCGCTGCAGCGCCGGCCGTACGATCTGATCCTGCTCGACTGCCAGATGCCCGACCTCGACGGCTACGACGTCGCGCGCGCCATCCGGCGGATGGAAGGCGAAACGATGCGCGTGCCGATCGTGGCCATGACCGCACACACCGCGCCGGGCGAGCGAGAGAAGTGCATCGAGGCCGGCATGGACGACTACGTCAGCAAACCGGTGACCCTGCAGCGGCTGTCGGAGGTTCTCGGGCGATGGCTCGGGCGGCGCGAAGAGGCCGTCGATCCGGTGAAGATCGCCGGTCTGCAGATCCTCGCCCGCTCCAACCCGACCTTCTTCCGCGACATCGCGAGCCTGTTCCGCGAAGACGCGCTGCTGCGGCTGCACGAGATGCGCGATGCATCCTCGAAAAACCATGGGGAGGCGCTGGCCCGGGCGGCGCACTCGCTCAAGAGCAGCTCCGGGAATATCGGAGCAACGCGGATGTACTCACTCTGTGCAACGATCGAGTCCAAGGCAAAGGAAGGAAAACTGGCGGAAGTGGTTCCGATGGTCGAACAGGTCGCCCTCGAACTCGACCGTGCACTGGAGGCGCTGGCGCAGTCGAGTTCCACAGGTGCTTAGTTCCG
>DATFUW010000480.1:0-5227 GCA_035260605.1 Thermoanaerobaculia bacterium
CGACTCCGTCGTGTTGAACGACGGACGCACGGTGCCGGCGGACCTCGTGGTCATCGGTGCCGGAGTGCGTCCCAACACGCAGCTCGCGGAGGCGGCGGGGCTCAGGACGGACAAGGGGATCGTGGTCGACGAGTTCCTGCAGACGAGCGCTCCCGGCGTATTCGCCGCCGGCGACGTGGCCTGCTTTCCCGACCGGTTCGCCGGGCGCGAGATCCGCGTGGAGCACTGGGTCGTCGCCGAGCTGCAGGGACAGACCGCGGCGCGCAACATCCTCGGCGCAGGGCAGGCGTACACCGTACCGCCGTTTTTCTGGAGCGCGCACTACGACGTGGTCATCAACTACGTCGGGAACGCCGCCGGCTGGGACCAGTGCCAGGTGCGCGGCTCGCTCGACGATCGCCACGCGCTCGTCGCCTACCGCAGCAACGGCCGCATCGCCGCCGTGGCCACGATCTTCATGGACATCGAATCGCTGGAGATCGAGGCGGCGATGGAAGCGGGAGACGCGGACGCCGTGGAACAGATCATCAGCCGCGTATGAGCAGTGCCCTTCAGCGCTTCCTCGGATCGTCCGGCCAGGCGTGTTTCGGGTATCTCCCGCGGAGCTCTCGGCGCACCTCGGCGTAGGTGTTCTCCCAGAAGCTCTCGAGGTCGCGCGTGATCTGGACGGGTCGGCCGTTCGGTGCGAGCACCTCGATGGTCACCGGGGTGCGGCCGGGGCCGACGCGCGGCGTCTCGTCCATGCCGAAGAGATCCTGCAGCCGGACTCTGGCGACGATCGTTCCGTCGTCGCGGTATTCGAGCTTCGCCTTCCGTCCGCCGGGAAGGGGGATCGTCGCCGGGCCGGGAAGCGGCTTGCGTTCGCTCCGCGCGGGTTCTTCGATCCGCGCGACCGTCTGTTCGTGCAGGACGATCGCGCCGTAGAGTGCGCGCTCGACCATCCGGTTCCCCTCGCGCACGACCTCGCGGCGCGTCGGCTCGAGCCACTGCCGCTCGACCGGGCGCGCCATGCGCACGACGTCGCCCTGAATGTCGAGGACCACGAGAAACTCTCCGCGCCCGTCGTCCGCCTCACGCGCCATCGTGGCGCCGGTGCCGGACGAGAGGAGGAGGCGTGGCGACTTCGGTTCGCGACGCATGGCCACGCGGTCGGGATATCCGGCGAGCAGCGCGCGGCGGAGCGTCGCGTCGTCGGCGTGCGGCCGGTATGCCGATTCGAGGATGCGGCGCGCGGCCGCGGCGATCTCGCGCTGATCCTCGCCGGCGAGCTCCGCGCAGATCTCCACAGCCTCCGCGGCCCCGTGCGCGTCGATGAGGATCCGCGCGAGACGAGGATGGAGCGGGAAGCGCCGCAGGGCCTTCGGATTGCCGAGCTGCGCCAGCAGCCCCACGGCGGCGTCGATCCGCTCCGCCGGCGGCGGCTCGAACCACTCGAACGATTTCGGATCGCCTCCCCAGGCGATGATGTCCAGCGTCGCTGATGCGAGATCGACGCGCCGCACCTCCGGCTCGCGGTGCGGGCGGAGGATGTCGCGCTCGTCCCAGAGCCGGACTGCCGCGCCGGGGGCGGTCCGCCCGGCCCGGCCGGCGCGCTGATCGGCGGAATCGAGCGGGATCCGTTCGGTGACCAGATGGTCGATGGCCGTCTCCGGATCGAAGCGCAGAAGCTTGTGCAGTCCGGAATCGATCACCGCCGTGACTCCTTCGACCGTGAGTGAGGTCTCGGCGATGTTCGTGGCCAGGATGATCTTCCGTCGAGCGGAGGGGGCCAGCGCGCGTTCCTGCGCGTCGACATCGAGCGATCCGTGCAACGGCAGCACGTCGGCGCCCGTCTGGCCGAGCTCCGCGGCGGTCCGTTCGATCTCGCGCGCGCCGGGAAGGAAGCAGAGGATGTCGCCGCTTCCCGAAGCGACCGCGTCGCGCGCCGCGGCGGCGACGGAAACCGCGGGACGGTAGGAGATGGTCACCGGATGGGGGCGTGCGCCGATCTCGAACACGCGCGCCCCGCCGAGGAAATCGGCGACCGGTCCGGCATCGATCGTCGCCGACATCACCACGATCGACAGATCGCCGCGGGCGAGCGCCGCCTGGCGCGCCAGCGCGAGCGCGAGATCGGCGTGCACGCTGCGTTCGTGGAACTCGTCGAGCACCACGACCCGGAATTCGCTCAGCAGCGGGTCCGATTGCAGCCGCGCCGTGAGAATCCCTTCGGTGGCCACCAGCAGATGCGTTCGGGGCGAGAACCGCCGCTCGAGCCGGATGTGCCAGCCAATCTCCTCGCCGACTCGCCATCCTCGTTCGTGCGCGATCCGGCGTGCCAGCGCGCGGGCGGCGACGCGGCGTGGCTGCAGGAGGATCGTCGTTCCGAGCGCCGTCAGCGCCGGAGGAAGCCGCGTGGTCTTGCCCGATCCCGGCGGCGCGACGATGACCGCGGAGCCCTGGGCTCGGACGTGCGCCACGATTGCCGCCACGTGCGCGTCGATCGGGAGCGGAGCTTGCAGTTCGGAATGGATCATGGCGATTGACGACGATCTCGACTACGACGCGGAAGGGGCGAGCCCCCCGCAGGCGAAAGACGATCCCACGGCCCCCGGCTATGACGAGGCTGCGCACCGCGGACCGGGAGCATACGGCGTTCCGGAAGGGAGCGGCGGGGTCTTCGGCACCACCGGCGGCGGGACCTACCGCGGCGGCATGCATTCGGTCGAACGGCCGGTGATCGAGACCGAGCGCGGCGAGGACGAGCCGGGGGGCGCGAAGAAATGAGTTCCTCAGGCCACCTTCGCTTCGATTCTGGCAATCATCCGCTTGATCTCCTCGAGCCCGCCGACCAGCTCGGCGTGCTGCGTTTCCTCCGTGGAGGGGATCTTGCGCTTGATGACCACGGCGCCGCCGGGCTCCAGGATGCAGCTCTCCACTTCGTGCAGCCCGGCGAATCCCTGGCGGCGGATGATGACCTGCAGCTCGTGCACGCTGATTAGCTCCCTCGCGAGCTGGTCCTTGCAGACGCGCCCATCGCGGACCAGCACGGTCGGTCTTCCTTCCACGATCTGATCGAGGCGCCGGTGCCGGAAGAGAAAGCGGACGACCAGGTAGTTGACGAACAGCAGCGTGAACGCGCCGATCAGGCCTCCGGCGACCGAGTTGTCGTCGCCGATGATCGCGTTCTGCACCGTATTCGCCAGCGAGAGAAGGACGACGAGATCGAAGGGATTCAACTGCGCGAGCTCCCGCTTTCCGAAGACTCGCAGCAGCAGGACCAGGAAGGCGTAGACGCAGACCGGCCGGAGGATCTTCTCCAGCAGCGGCACGGAGAGAACAAACATATCACTGAAAATGTGATGCATTACCGTTCTCCATTCACATCAATCTTTTTTAGATCGCTTCCCACGATGATCGTTCCCTTGAATGCCCGGCCGGCGAGCTCCCCCAGCTCCGCCCCGGCCGCCGGCGGGATCAGGTGCGTGAGCACCAGCGTCTTCACGCCGGCCGCCGCGGCGATTGCTCCCGCCTGCAGTGCGTCGGTGTGATACGCCTCCAGGCGCCGCGCCACCCGCGGGATATCGACCGTCTGGAAGAACCCCGGCAGATAGGCCTCCATCACCAGGATGTCGGCCCCCTTGGCGTAGCGCACGAGGTTCGCGTTCGGCCGCGTGTCGCCGGAGAGGACGATCGACCGGCCGCCCGAATCGAATCGGTATCCGAACGCCGGCTTCACCGGCGGATGTTCTTCCAGGAACGCGGTGACGCGCACGTCGCCGTCGTCGTAGACCACGCCCTGGTGGACGGTGTGCGTCTCGATCTTCGCGCCGGCCGCCGGCTTCTCGTCGACCAGATCGCGGCGGATGTGGATGTCGTAGGCGAAGAACTGCAGGATGGCGTCGCTGAGCGTCCGCGTTCCCGCCGGTCCGTACAGCGCCAGCGGCGTCCGGCGTCCGAACTGCCACGAGGTGGTGAAGACATCGGGGAGTCCCGCGGTGTGATCGGAGTGGAGATGGGTGAGGAAGACGGCGCGCATCGAGCCGTACGCGAGATCGGTCGCGGCGAGCCGCATCGTCACCCCTCGCCCGGCGTCGACGAGGAACCAGTGATCGCCGGCCACGACCGCGGCGGCCGCCCCGGCATGCTCGGGATTGGGACGGGGATTTCCGGTGCCGAGGAGGATGACGGAGAGGGTCGATGGAAACGCGGGGATGGCCAGCGCGAAGCTCAGGCAGAAGAGCGCGCGGATCGGGCTCCGCGCTTTCGCAGTCCGGCAGGGGCGTCGCTCACGCAATGCATTCGTCATACACGATCTGCGACCACGATTCCATCGCCGCGCGTGCATCGCGGAGCGCCGCACGCGAGCGCCACTGTCCTGTCATCTTCTCCGTTTCCAGGACCGAGACGCTCTTCGTGGAGACGTCCAGGCGATACGCGGCGCCGAGATGGACGCGGCCGACCTCCGTCGAATCGTCGTTGAGGATGCCCAGGAAGCCGAGATCGTAGTCGGCGTCAATCCGCACCTCCTCGTTCAGCTCCTTGCGCAGGCCCTCGACGAGCGAGCATCCCGGATTGACGTGCCCGCCGATGCCCAGCGACAGCTTGTGGTGCAGGCGCGACTCCGTCTGCTTCGCCGTCCGCTGCAGGACGAAGTAGTCGTCGCCGCTGCGGATAACGACGTACGGAATGATCTGACGGTACTGCGGCGACATTTCGGCCGTCGGACGGTCGATGAAGAAATGTCTCGACTCGATGATCTCCAGGATGCGCCGGCTGTCGTTGCAGATCAGCCGCCCTTTGAGCAGCGGCTGCAGGTCCGACGTCTTCACCACCATCACCTGTTCACTCATCGGAGAGCCGCCAGCGCGGCGTCGTGGAGCCGCCCGTTGGTGGAGAGGCCGCTGCCGGCGTCGGCGCGCGGCCGGCCGTCGAGCGCGCTGAAGCGGCCGCCGGCCTCCTCGACGATGACCTGCACCGCGGCCATGTCCCACAGCGCTACCCTCGGTTCCACCGCGATCTCGATCGCCCCCTCGGCCACCATCATGTGCGTCCAGAAGTCTCCATAGCCGCGGGCCCGGCCGCACCGGCGGACGAGCGCCAGGAACGGCTCCGGCTCGTCGAAGTCGGTGATGCTGTCGTATCCGATCTGCGCCCCTTCGAGCGATTGTACCGGCGAGACGCGGATCGGGTCGCCGTTGCGGAACGCGCCGCCGCCGCGCAGCGCCCACCAGCGGAGGTGCAGGGC